>NZTV01000082.1 GCA_002703245.1 Microbacterium sp. | reverse complement strand
GCCCGGTCCCATTCCGAACCCGGAAGCTAAGCCTCTCAGCGCCGATGGTACTGCAGGGGACACCCTGTGGGAGAGTAGGACACCGCCGGACTTTCCTTACCGGAAATGGCCACCCAACGCAGGGTGGCCATTTCCGCGTTAACAGCCCTTTTCCGAGTCGAATCGCTGGAGGACACGCATGGGCTTGTTCGGACGATCCGCCGCCCGCACCCCGCTGGACGGGGTGGACGCGGTTCTGACCGATCTCGACGGCGTCGTGTACGCCGGGGCGGGGGCGCTGCCCCACGCGGTCGAGAGCCTGAACCGCGCTGCGGCCGGACGTCGCCTGGGCTACATCACGAACAACGCGTCACGCACGGACGTCTCGGTGGCCGAACATCTCGGGCGACTCGGCCTTGCCGCCGAGCCGTCGGATGTGGTCACCAGTCCGCAGGCGGCCGTGCGTCTTCTCGGAACCCTCGTGCCGGCCGGCGCGACGATCCTTGTCGTCGGGGGGGACGGGCTTGTCTCCGAGCTGCAGAAGGGGGGCTTCACCGTCACCCGCAGTGCACAGGACGCCCCCGCGGCCGTGGTGCAGGGTTTCTCGCCCGAGGTCGGCTGGGCACACCTGGCCGAGGCCGCCTACGCGCTGGCGACACCGATCGAGGACGGCGGTATCCCCTGGATCGCCACGAACACCGATTGGACCATCCCGCAGGCTCGGGGCATCGCGCCGGGCAACGGCACCCTCGTATCCGCCGTCCACACCGCGGTGGGCCGCCTCGCGACCGTCGCCGGCAAGCCCGAGGTCCCGATCTTCGAAGAAGCCGTCGCGCGCTTCGGCTCGACGTCGCCGTTGTTCCTCGGTGACCGCCTCGACACCGACATCCTCGGAGCGAACCGCGCGGGTATCGCCTCTGCCCTCGTGCTCACCGGCATCGATCGCCCCAAGCACGTCCTGGCGGCACCGTCGGGTTCACAGCCCTCCTATGTCCTCTCCGACCTCCGCGAACTCCACGAGCCGTACCCGGAAGTCATCCGCAAGGACGGGGTGGTCCGCGTACGCGACGCGCGCGTGCGTATCGAAGGCGCCGACGTCCGGATCCTGGACGAGGGCTCCTCGCAGATCGACCTGCTCCGCGCCGGGGCGCAGGCGATTTGGGACACCGGGCGTCAGATCTACGGGTTCCGGGTTCCGGAGAAGCTGTACGCCGATCCGTTCCACCGTCCCTGAGGCACGTAGCATGAGGGGATGGACAGCTCGCCGATCCCCGCACCACCGACCGGCCCTGCCCTCTCGTCGCGCGCGGAGGATTCCGCCGGTTCGCACGACCTCGACCTGGTGTCGCGTCTCGAGGTCATCGAGGCCCAGCCTCTGGCCGGTCGTGCTGACGCGTACGCGTCGCTCCACGACGAATTGGCCGCTCGGTTGGACGCCGACGTGACCGGTCGCGCCGCGCGCTCATGACCGTTCGGCTCGATGCGGCGTTGGCCGCCCGCGGTCTGGCGCGTTCGCGCACCCATGCCGCCGGCCTCATCGGCGACGGCCTTGTGAGCGTGGACGGGGCCGTCGTGGTGAAGCCCTCGACGCGTGTGGCGGAGTCCTCCGATCTGACGGTCGCCGGAGCCGATCACTACGTCAGTCGCGCCGCGCACAAGCTCATCGCCGGCCTCGATACATTCGACGTCGAGGTCCGGGATCGCTGCGCGTTGGACATGGGGGCCTCGACCGGCGGATTCACCCAGGTGCTGCGCGAGCGGGGCGCCGCGCCCGTGATCGCGGTAGACGTCGGACACGGTCAGCTCGATCCGCTGGTCGGCGCCGACAACGCGGTCACGAGCATCGAAGGCTACAACGTGCGCTTCATGGACGCGGACGGGCTCCGCGCGGCGTGCGGGGTCGATGCCCGACCGGCGGTGGTCACGGGGGATCTCTCCTTCATTTCGCTGTCGCTGGTCCTCCCCGCCGTCGCGGCGACGATCGCCGAGGGCGGGGACGCGGTGCTTCTGGTCAAGCCCCAGTTCGAGGTGGGGCGCACCGCCGTACGCGGGGGTCTCGTGACCGACCCGGCACTGCGCGCCGAAGCCGTCGGCGACGTGTTGTGGAACGCCTGGGACCACGGCTTCGGCACGCTCGGGGTCATCGCGTCCCCGTTGACGGGCACACACGGCAACGCCGAGTTCCTCATCCACCTCGCGCCGGATCGGGGTACCAATCCGACAGAATGGCTGAACACGATCTCCGAGCTGACGGGAGCCCGATGACCGAGTCCGAGCGGTACATCCTCGTCGTCGTGCGCGGCGGGGAGGACACACGCGACGCGGCCGAGAGCGTGATCACGGCCCTTCGCGGCGCCGGGGCCATCCCGGTTCTGGCGGACGTCGACGCCGAAGAGATCTGTGCGGCGCGGCCCGGCGTGGACGGCCTGGCGATCCTCGGTCGGGACGTACAGGTGTCGCAGATCGAACTCGCCGTCGTCCTCGGCGGTGACGGCAGCATTCTGCGTGCGGCCGAGCTGGTGCGCGGCGGAACCGCGCCGGTGCTCGGTGTCAATCTCGGACACGTCGGGTTCCTCGCCGAGAGTGAGCGCGACGACATGGACGAGGCGGTCCGTCGCGTGATCTCCCGCGAGTACGAGGTCGAAGAGCGTCTCGCGCTGCAGGTGCGCATCAAGGACCGCGCCGACACCGTCGTCTACGAGACCTGGGCGTTGAACGAGGCGACCGTCGAGAAGGCCGCCCGCGAGCGCATGCTCGAGGTCGCGATCGAGGTCGACGGTCGTCCGCTGTCGGCGTTCGGTTGCGACGGTGTCGTCGTCTCGACGCCGACGGGCTCGACGGCGTACAACTTCTCCGCCGGAGGCCCGGTCATCTGGCCGACCGTGCAGGCGATCGCCGTCGTGCCGTTGTCCGCGCACGCGCTGTTCGCGAAGCCGCTTGTCGTGGGGCCGGATCAGGCCGTCGCGATCGAACTCATCGAAGGGACCGACGGCAGCGGCGTGCTGTGGTGCGACGGACGACGTTCGCACGAGCTGCCGCCCGGCGCCCGTGTCGTGGTGCGGCGGGCCGCCGCACCGGTGCGTCTGGCGCGGCTGCACCGGTCGGCGTTCACCGATCGGCTCGTGCGCAAGTTCCGCTTGCCGGTCGAGGGATGGCGGGGCCCGGGGACCAGGCCCACCACCGCCACGGTTCGCACGTCACCACCCGAGGGGGAGGGGCATCCGTGATCGAGGAGATGCGCCTGCGAGATCTCGGGGTCATCGCCGAAGCCACCCTCCCCATGGGGCCCGGCTTCACCGCCATCACCGGGGAGACAGGTGCCGGCAAGACCATGGTCGTGACCGGGCTGGGCCTGCTCCTGGGACAGCGTGCCGACTCCGGAGCCGTGCGTGCAGGGGCCGGGCAGGCCTCGGTGGACGGTGTCTGGATCGTGCCGGATTCCGGTCCGGTCGTCGACCGCGTGCGCGACGCCGGGGGAGATGTCGAGGCGATCGGCGACGGTCGGGCGGAACTGTTCGTCGGGCGGTCGGTCTCACGTGAGGGGCGGGGCCGTGCGTCCGTCGGTGGTCGCGCCGCCCCCGCGGGCGTGCTCGCGGACCTCGCCGCGGACCTCGTCGTCGTCCACGGGCAGTCCGACCAATTGCGGCTGCGCTCCGCGGCCGCCCAGCGGGACGCGCTCGACCGCTTCGGAGGCGACGCGATCGCCACTGCGCTGGCCGTGTATCGGGCGGCGTTCGAACGTTGGCGTGCCCTCGATGCCGAGCTGGCGTCACTCACCGGCGACCGCGAGAGCCGTGCTGCCGAGGCCGAGCGCCTGCGCGCGGAGATCGCCGAGATCGAACAGGCGGCCCCGCAGCCGGGGGAGGACGCCGAGCTGGCGGCTCGCGCGGATCGTCTGGCGAACATCGAAGAGCTCAGGATGGCTGCCGCGACCGCGCACGAGGCCTTGTCGGGTGAGTCGGAGGCCCCGGATGCCACCACGCTCCTGGCCGAGGCGCGCCGCGCGCTCGAGCGCACCGGCGACCGCGACCCGGATCTGGCGGCGTTCGGTGAGCAGATCGCCGAGATCGGATACCGGGTCACCGACCTGGCCACCGGGATCGCGGCATACCTCGCCGACCTCGACGAGTCGGGCCCGCACGAGCTGGCCTCCGTGGAGGAGCGTCGCGCGGTGCTCGGGTCACTCATCCGCGCCCACGGCACGCTCGAGGCCGCGATCGGCCTGCTCGAGACCGGGTCGAACCGCCTGGCCGAACTCGACGATGACGACGACCGCCTGGAGCGTCTCGTCGCGGAGCGCGACGACGCCGCGACCGCGCTCGACCGTGCCGCCGCCGACCTCACCGCCGCGCGCACCGCCGCGGCGACCCGCCTGGGCGAGGCGGTGTCGTCGGAGTTGCGCGAACTGGCCATGCCCGACGCATTGGTGACCGTCGAGGTGTCCGATGCTCCACCCTCGCTCGCCGGGCGTGACGAGGTGCAGATCCTGCTGTCCGCGCACCCCGGAGCTCAGCCGCGCCCGGTCGCGCGGGGCGCATCCGGAGGCGAGCTCAGCCGGGTGATGCTCGCCATCGAGGTCGTCATCTCGGCGACCGACCCCGTGCCCACATTCGTGTTCGACGAGGTCGACGCCGGTATCGGCGGAGCCGCCGCGATCGAGGTCGGCCGCCGCCTGGCGCGCCTCGCGCGGTCCTCGCAGGTGATCGCGGTCACCCACCTCGCCCAGGTGGCGGCGTTCGCCACCAACCATCTCTCGGTCGTCAAAGCCAGCGACGGTTCGGTCACCGCCTCGAGCGTGCGTCGCTTGAACGGCGCCGAGCGTGAGGCCGAGATGGCACGGCTGCTGTCGGGCATGCCCGACAGCGACGCCGCCCTGACACATGCCCGCGAGCTGCTCGAGCTCGGCACCGTTCTCGACTGATAGGATCGAAGCCCGTGACGCAGACTCCCGCCGACGGACTTTCCCCCCACGACACGACGAAGCACATCTTCGTGACAGGCGGTGTCGTCTCCTCCCTGGGTAAGGGCCTCACGGCGGCGAGCCTCGGAAACCTTCTCACCGCGCGCGGTCTGCGGGTGGTCATGCAGAAGCTCGACCCGTATCTGAACGTCGACCCGGGGACGATGAACCCGTTCCAGCACGGCGAGGTCTTCGTGACCGACGACGGTGCCGAGACCGACCTCGACATCGGGCACTACGAGCGTTTCCTGGGCATCCAGCTCAGCCAGGCGGCCAACGTCACCACCGGTCAGGTGTACTCCCAGGTGATCGCCCGGGAGCGTCGCGGAGAGTACCTCGGAGACACGGTGCAGGTGATCCCGCACATCAGCGACGAGATCAAGCGCCGCATGCGCCTGCAGGCCGATGAGACCCCGAAGCCGGATGTCATCATCACCGAGATCGGCGGAACGGTCGGCGACATCGAGTCGCAGCCGTTCATCGAGGCCGCTCGTCAGATCCGCCACGAGCTCGGTCGTGGCAACGTGTTCTTCGTGCACGTCTCGTTGGTGCCTTACATGGGTGCGTCGGGGGAGCAGAAGACCAAGCCGACCCAGCACTCTGTGGCGGCGCTGCGTTCGATCGGGATCCAGCCGGATGCGCTCGTGCTGCGCAGCGACCGCCCGGTCACCGACGCGAACAAGCGCAAGATCGCGCTCATGTGCGACGTGGACGAGGACGCGGTGGTCAACGCCGTCGACGTGCCCAGCATCTACGACATCCCCTCGATGTTGCACGATCAGAACCTCGACTCGTACATCGTGCGCGCCCTCGACCTGGACCGCGCCGCGGAGGTCGACTGGTCGCGCTGGGAGCGGGTGCTCCAGGCGGTGCACAACCCCAAGCACGAGGTGTCGATCGGCCTGGTCGGCAAGTACATCGACCTCCCCGACGCCTACCTGTCGGTCACCGAGGCGGTCAAGGCGGGCGGATTCGCCCACGAGACCCACGTGAGCATCACCTGGATCCCCTCCGACCTGTGCGAGACACCCGACGGGGCCGCGAAGGCGCTCGGCGGACTCGACGGAATCGTCGTCCCCGGAGGGTTCGGTATCCGCGGCATCGAGGGCAAACTCGGTGCGTTGCGCTTCGCCCGTGAGCAGGGCATCCCGACCCTCGGCATCTGCCTCGGTCTGCAGTGCATGGTCATCGAATACGCGCGCAACGTCGCCGGCATCGAGGGCGCCTCGTCGAGTGAGTTCGACCCGGACACCCCCGCTCCCGTCATCGCGACCATGGCCGAGCAGGTCGACATCATCGACCGCGGTGACCTCGGCGGCACGATGCGTCTGGGGTTGTATCCGGCCGACCTCGGTACCGGTTCGCTCGCGGCGGAGGTCTACGGCGCGGATCGGATCGAGGAGCGTCACCGGCACCGCTACGAGGTCAACAACGCCTATCGCGACGCGATCGCGACGGCGGGGTTGAGCTTCTCGGGCCTGTCGCCGGACCGCAACCTGGTCGAGTTCGTCGAGCTTCCCCGCGACGAGCACCCCTACTACATCGCCACGCAGGCCCACCCGGAGCTGCGCTCTCGTCCGACCGATCCGCACCCGCTTTTCCGAGGTCTGATCGGCGCCGCCCTGGACCGTCACCGTTCGAGCGAGCTGTTCGATGTCGAAGACGAGTGAGTCGCTGAGGGACGAGCCGGTCGAGGTCGACGTCGTCGAGACCGAACTGGTCTACTCCGGTCATGTCTGGGATGTGCGCAGCGACACCTTCCGCTACGGCGAGGGGGAGATCATCCGGCAGTACGTCGACCACCCCGGCGCGGCCGCGGTGGTCGCCGTGGACGACCAGGACCGCGTGCTGCTGATCCAGCAGTACCGGCACCCGATCCGGCATCGGGACTGGGAGATCCCGGCCGGTCTGCTCGACGTCGAGGGTGAAGCCCCGCTCGAGACCGCACGGCGTGAGCTCGCCGAGGAGGTCGACCTCGAAGCGGACCGGTGGGACGACCTGGTGAGCATCTTCACGACCCCCGGCGGCAACGACGAGGTCGTGCACGTCTTCCTCGCCCGCGGACTGTCGCCGGTGGGTGTCGCGCACGCGCGGGAAGAGGAGGAGGCCGACATCCGTCAGGAGTGGATGCCCCTGTCCGAGGCCGTGGACGGCGTGCTGACCGGACGTTTCCGCAACGGCATCCTCGCCGTCGGGGTCCTCGCCGCGTCGCACCGCCTCCGCGAGGGCGTGGCGAAGGACTGACGTGCGCGTCGAACGTGCCGTCGACGCCTACCTGCGCCACGTCACCGTGGAGCGGGGCCTGTCGGAGAACACGCTCGGCGCCTATCGCCGTGATCTGGCGGTCTACGCCGCGTGGCTGGACGCGCGGGGGATCGGCGACACCGCGGAGGTGACCCAGGAGACCGTCGCGGCGTTCATCGCGGACCGGGCCGGACAGGACCCACCGCCGGCGTCCAGTTCGCTCGCGCGGATGCAGTCGTCGGTGCGCGGTTGGCACCGGTTCCTCGTCCGCGAAGAGATCGAACCGGCCGACCCTGCGGCGCGGCTCAGGCCGCCGAAGGCACCCCGGCGCCTTCCCAAGGCGTTGACGGTCGCGCAGGTCGAAGCGTTGCTGGACGCATCCGGTCCCGCTCCGGCCGAGGCGGTGCCCGGGGAGGAGATCGGGCTGCGCGACCGAGCCCTGCTCGAACTGCTGTACGCGACCGGCGCCCGGGTCTCGGAGATCGTGCACCTCGACGTCGACGACGTCGCCCACGGCGACCTCCTCCGCGTGCGGGGCAAGGGATCGAAGGAGCGCATCGTGCCGGTCGGGTCGTACGCGCAGGCCGCCGTCGCCGCATACCTCACCCGCGCGCGTCCGGAGCTTTCCCGACGTGGACGGGCCACACCGCGCCTGTTCCTCGGCGCCCGCGGCGCGCCGCTGTCGCGTCAGAGCGCATGGCTCGTGTTGCAACAGGCGGCCGAGCGGGCATCCCTGGCCGCCCACGTCTCCCCGCACACGCTGCGCCACTCGTTCGCCACACATCTGCTCCAGGGCGGAGCCGACGTGCGCGTGGTCCAGGAGCTGCTGGGGCACGCGTCGGTCGCGACGACGCAGATCTACACGCACGTCAGCGTCGATGCGCTACGGGACGTGTACGCGACATCGCACCCGCGCGCGCGGTGACCCGCGGGTCAACCGGGCGTCCGGCCCGGGGACGACTAGAATCGGTGCACGTTATGGCGAAGGCAGGAGAGTCGGTGGCGGCAACCAAACGCGGCGAGACGAAGGCGTCCGGTGACGAGACGGTCCTCGGTC
>NZTV01000081.1 GCA_002703245.1 Microbacterium sp. | reverse complement strand
GGGTGTGGCGCAGCTTGGTAGCGCGCTTCGTTCGGGACGAAGAGGCCGCAGGTTCAAATCCTGTCACCCCGACCGCAGAGAGGCTCCACCTTCGGGTGGAGCCTTTCGTGTCGGGGTATGCGATCGGCCATGCCTCGAGTACGGTGACATCGAAGATGTGGAGAATCGTGCCCGACAGCATCCGCCTGGTCGCCTTCGACCTCGACGACACCCTCGCCCCGTCCAAGAGCGCCATCGACGCACGCATGGGACACCTGCTCATCGCCCTCGCCCAACGCGTGGAGGTGGCCGTCATCTCGGGCGGCCAGCTCACCCAGTTCCGCAGCCAGGTCGTCGAGCGTCTCCCCGAGTCGGATCGCACGAGCCTCGAGCGGATCCACCTGCTCCCCACGTGCGGCACCCAGTACTACCGACTCCGAGACGGCGACGTGCACACCGTCTACGCCCACAGCCTGACCGATGACGAGAAGTCCCGCGCCCTCACCGCCGTCGAGGAGGAAGCCCGACGACTCGGCTACTGGGAGAGCGAGACCTGGGGGCCGATCCTGGAGGACCGCGGCTCGCAGATCACCTTCTCGGCCCTCGGCCAGAGCGCGCCACTGGACGCCAAGAAGGCATGGGATCCGACCGGCGAGAAGAAGAACGCCCTCCGTCAGGCCGTCGCCGACCGCATCCCCGACCTGGAGGTACGCTCAGGCGGCTCCACCTCGGTGGACATCACCCACCGCGGCATCGACAAGGCCTACGGGATGCGTCAGCTCTCCGAACAGACCGGCATCCCCCTCGACGAGATGCTCTTCGTCGGCGATCGACTCGACCCCGACGGCAACGACTACCCCGTTCTGGCGATGGGTGTCGCCTGTCAGGCGGTCGACGGCTGGGAACAGACCGCCGACTTCCTCGACGGCCTCATCCCCACCCTTCCCCCACGCTGACCTCCCGGAGGGCGTCCGCGCCCGCTGACGCGCACGGCACGGACACCCACCCGGAATGCCTCAGGCCTTCGCGGGCGACTTCGCCGCAGCCGCACGTGGTCGCGGCGAGCGGGTAGGCGCCGCGACCGGCGTCATCCGCTGCAGCTGCGTGACGTGGCGCGGTTCGAGCTCGTCGAGCGACGAGACACCGAGCAGGGCCATCGTCCGGGTGATCTCGGTGCGCAGGATCTCGATCGTCTTGTCGACACCCGCACGGCCACCGGCCATCAGGCCGTACAGGTATGCACGTCCGATCAGCGTGAACTTGGCCCCGAGCGCGATCGACGCGACGATGTCGGCACCGTTCATGATGCCCGTGTCGACCATGACGGTGGCGTCCTTGCCCACCTCGCGCACGACCTGCGGAAGCAGGTGGAACGGAACCGGAGCCCGATCGAGCTGTCGACCACCGTGGTTGGAGAGCACGATGCCGTCGACGCCGAGGTCGATGAGTTTCTTCGAGTCGGCGACGTTCTGCACGCCCTTGATGACGATCTTGCCGGGCCACAGATCGCGGATGACCGCGAGGTCCTCGTAGCTGATGGTCGGGTCCATCGCGGCGTTCAGCAACTCACCGACGGTGCCGCCGGTGGTCGACAGCGACGCGAACTCGAGCTTCGGAGTGGTGAGGAAGTCGATCCACCACCACGGCCGGGGGATCGCGTTCAGGATCGTCCCGACCGTCAGCTGCGGCGGAATGGAGAATCCGTTGCGCTTGTCCCGCAGGCGGGCTCCCGCGATCGGCGTGTCGACCGTGAACATCAGCGTGTCGAACCCGGCCGCGGCCGCGCGCCGGGCGAGACCGTAGGAGATGTCGCGATCGCGCATGACGTACAGCTGGAACCAGTTGCGACCGCCGGGGTTGGTCGCCTTCACGTCCTCGATCGAGGTGGTCCCGAGCGTCGACAGCGTGAACGGGATGCCCGCGGCCCCGGCGGCTCCGGCACCGGCGATCTCCCCTTCTGTCTGCATGAGACGGGTGAACCCCGTGGGGGCGATTCCGAACGGGAGCGCGCTGGGACCACCGAGCACCTCGATGGAGGTGTCCACCTCCTCGGCGGGCCGCAGCACGTCGGGGTGGAACTCGATGTCCTCGAAAGCCTGACGGGCGCGTGCGAGGGACAGCTCCCCCTCGGCGGCACCGTCGGTGTAGTCGTAGGCGGCCTTGGGCGTGCGCCGCTTCGCGATGCGCTGCAGGTCGTAGATCGTCAGCGCGCCGTCGAGGCGACGTTTGGTGGGGTTGAGCTCGGGCTTTTTGAACTGCATGAGTTCGAGCAGTTCGGCGGGCTGGGGCAGCTGGCGCTGGACCATTGTTTCCTTTTCGTTCTTCGGTGGACGGACGGTCAACGGGAAAGACCCGCGTGGGCGTAGTACCCGGAGATGTGCGCGTGGACGAGCGCACGGGCACGGTCGGGGGAACCGGAATCGATGGCGTCGAGGATCGCCACGTGCTCGGCACGCAGATGATCGGCGGTCGCCTCCCAGTCCTCGATGTTGTCGGCGCCCTCGCGTACGTAGGACTCGATGGACGAGCGCAGACCCGCCATCATCGCCGTGATCACGACGTTGCCGGATGCCTCGGCCAGGCTCAGGTGCAACTGCGCATCGAGCGCGAGGAACTCCCCCGGCGACAAGTCGGTGCCGGCCATCGCCTCGACCACGCGGCGGGCGTCCCGGATACCGCGGTTCGGATCCTGCGCCAACGCGTCGACGACGGCTTCCTCCAGCACCAGGCGGGTACGCACGACATCGTCCAAGGGGAACCCCTGCGCGGCGACCTGCAATCGCAGGAGTGACTGCATACCCCCGCTGGGCGCCGCGACGATGATCGCACCGGAGGATGGCCCCGAGCCGGTCCCGGTGCGGATGAGCCCCATGACCTCGAGCACGCGCAGCGCCTCGCGGACACTGGATCGACCGACGCCGAGGGTGCCGGCGAGCTCACGCTCGGCCGGGAGCCGGTCGCCGGGACCGAGGCGACCGTCGAGCAGATCGTTCTCGATCCGCTCGAGCACGATCTGCCACGCGCGCGACGGCGCGGATGGGGCCTCTTCGACCATTCAGCGTTCCCCTCGTGTGGTCTGACCATAGTACACACTGTGGTCAGACCACGAGGAGTCTGTGTGCGGGAGCTCGCAGAGAACTACGTCGCGGTGGCGTACCCCTGCGGGTTCTGCGACTGCCAGCGCCAGTAGTCGCGAGACGCGTCGTCGATGTCGAACCGCGCCTTCCACCCCAATTCGCGCTCGGCCTTCGCCGGGTCGCAGTACGTCGCGGCGACGTCACCGGGCCGCCGGTCCAAGATCTGCGTCGGAAGCGCGCGGCCCACGGCCTTCTCGAACGACGCGATCAGCTCGAGCACACTCACCGGGCGCCCGGTGCCGAGGTTGTAGACCGCGTAGCCGGGGGCGGCCTTCTCGAGCGCCGACACGTGACCCTCCGCGAGGTCGACGACGTGGATGTAGTCGCGCAACCCGGTGCCGTCCGGGGTGTCGTAGTCGTCGCCGAAGACCCCGATCCGCTCGAGGCTCCCGATCGCGACGCGGGAGACGTAGGGCATGAGGTTGTTCGGGATGCCGGTGGGGTCCTCCCCGATGAGGCCGCTGGTGTGCGCGCCCACCGGGTTGAAGTAGCGCAGGACGGTGACGTTCACGTCGGGGTTCACGCGTGCCACATCGGCGAGGACGACCTCGTTCATGCGCTTGGACTTGCTGTACGCGTTGGACAGGTCGACGCTCGTGGTCGAATCCTCCGTGAACGGCAGGTCGGCCGGGTCGGAGTACACGGTCCCGGTGCTCGAGAACACGAACGAGCGGATGCCGTGCGCCAGCCCGACGCGCAGCAGCGCGAATGTCGTGTCGAGGTTGTTCGCGTAGTACTCCAGGGGTTTCAGGGTCGATTCCCCCACGGCCTTGAACGCGGCGAAGTGGATGACCGCGTCGATCGGGCCGTGGTCGGCGAAGACGCCTTCGACCACGTCGTCGTCCGCCGCGTCACCGACCACCAACGGGGCGGATTTCCCGGTGATGCGCTCGACCCGTTGTGCGGCCACGGCGCTGGTCCCCGACAGATCGTCGAGGAGGACCACGTCATGGCCGGCGTCGAGCAGGGACACGGCGGTGTGCGCACCGATGTAGCCGGCACCGCCGGCAAGGAGAACTCGCATGGCACCAGCCTATCCAGCGGCGCGGTGATCAGCGGCCGTCCAGCCGCCCGCCGGATTCGCGCAGGTAGCACTCCGCACACATCGACTCATAGGTCACTCGGTCGGCGGTGAGTTCGTCGATGGCGACCTGGTCGCCGTCGAAGACGAACCGCCCGCCGACCAGGCGCGCGTTGAACAAGGCCTTGCGCCCACAGCGGCAGATCGTCTTGAGCTCCTCGAGACTGTGCGCGAGCTCCATGAGCCGCCGCGAACCCGGGAACGCCTCGGTGCGGAAGTCGGTGCGGATGCCGTACGCGAGCACCGGGATCTTGTCCAGGACGACGATCCGCAACAGGTCGTCGATCTGGGCGGGCGTGAGGAACTGCGCCTCGTCGAGCAGCAGGCATGCCACGTCGGCGCGACGCGGAGGCTGCTCGTCGGGAAGCAGGCTCGCCTGGGCGTCCTCCTTCACCCGGTCGCGGTGCACGGCGAAGAGCGTGCGCAGATCGGCGTCCGGCGGGATGAGGAAGTCGACCGGTCGCGTCACGCCGAGCCGGCTGGAGACCCGATCGGCGTCCTTCGTGTCGATGGCGGGTTTGGCCAACAGCACGCGCTGACCGCGCTCTTCATAGTTATAGGCGGCCTGCAGGAGCGCGGTGGATTTTCCCGAGTTCATCGCGCCGTAGCGGAAGTACAGTTTGGCCACGGAAGGCGTCCTCAGCTTCCGTGCCCGGCGGGGTACACGCGCGCGGACTCCGTCGACCGGCGCGTCATCGCCCGATGCCGAGGGTCTCGGCCGTCTCCTCGAGCACCGCGTCGGCCGCTTCGGGACGCGGATTGAGGGTCTCGCCGTAGCTCGGGATGAGTTCACGCAGACGCGGCTCCCACTCGTCGATACGGTCGGGGAAGCAGGTCTTCAGCAGACCCAGCATGATGGACACCGCCGTGGACGCCCCCGGCGAGGCGCCCAGCAGGCCCGCGATCGACCCGTCCGCACCGGTCACCACCTCGGTGCCGAACTGCAGCACGCCGATCTTCTTCGGATCCTTCTTCATCACCTGCGCGCGCTGACCGGCGTTCAGCAGCTCCCAGTCCTCGTCCTTGGCGGTCGGCATGAACTCACGCAGACTGTCGACCTTCTTGGCGTGGTTCTTCAGCAGCTCACCGATGAGGTACTTGATCAGCCCGGGGTTGTCGACCGCGACCTTGAGCATGGGGAGGATGTTGCCCGGGCGCACCTGCGCGAACAGGTCGAACCACGACCCGTTCATCAGGAATTTCGGGCTGAAGGTCGCGAACGGACCGAACAGCAGCGATGTCTCGCCGTCCACGACGCGCGTGTCGAGGTGAGGGACCGACATCGGCGGTGCGCCGACGGACGCCTGCGAATACACCTTGGCGCGATGGCGGGCGACGATCTTCGGATTCGAGGTCTTCAGCCACTGCCCGCCGATGGGGAACACCCCGTATCCGGAGATCTCGGGGATGCCGGAGGACTGCAGCAGCTTGATCGCCCAGCCGCCGGCGCCGACGAACACGAACTTCGCGTCGGTCGCGCCGGGGGTCCGACCGACGGTGTCACGCCAGCGGACACGCCAAGACCCGTCCGGGCGGCGCTTCAGCTTGCGCACCTCACGGTTCGTGATCACCTCGACGCCGCGTTCGCGCAACGCGGCGAACATCTGCCGGGTGAGGGCGCCGAAGTCCACGTCGGTTCCGGCGGGAGCCCGGGTGGCCGCGAACGACTCCCCCGCGCGGCGCTTGTCCATCAACAGCGGCGCCCACTGATTGATGACGCGGGAATCCTCGCTGTACTCGATGCCGGCGAACAGCGGTTGGTCCTTCAACGCCTCGTACCGCTTCTTCAGATATGCGACGTCCTTCTCGCCGCGCACGAACGTCATGTGCGGCGTGGAGTTGATGAACGTCGAGGGCTCATCGAGCACTCCGGCCTCGACCAGCGACGACCAGAACTGTCGGCTCTGCTGGAACTGCTCGTTGATCGAGATCGCCTTGGCGGGATCGACGGTGCCGTCCTTCGCCTCGGGCATGTAGTTCAGCTCGCACAGCGCGGCGTGACCGGTGCCGGCGTTGTTCCACGCACTGGAGCTCTCTTCGGCGACCTCGCCGAGGCGCTCGTAGACGACGATCTTCCAGTCGGGCTGCAGTTCGGAAATGAGCGTGCCCAGGGTGGCACTCATGATGCCACCACCGATCAGCACGACGTCGGCGGTTTCGGTCACCCGTCGATTCTAGGCGGGCGGCCGCGATGCGCCGAACTCAGGCGGACACGCCCCGCTTGGCCGCGACAACCTCGGCGATCTGCACGGCGTTCAGCGCCGCCCCCTTGCGGAGGTTGTCGTTGCTGATGAACAGCACGAGCCCGCGACCCTCCGGCGCCGACTGGTCGGCGCGGATGCGGCCGACGAAGCTCGGGTCCTGGCCGGCCGCCTGCAGCGGTGTCGGGACTTCGTCGAGGCGCACACCGGGCGCCTCCGCCAGCACCTCGCGGGCGCGCTCGGGCGTGATCTCACGCGCGAACTCGACATTGATCGACAGCGAGTGGCCGGTGAACACCGGGACCCGCACGCACGTCCCGGCGACACGGAGGTCGGGCAGTTCGAGGATCTTGCGGCTCTCGTTGCGGAGCTTCTTCTCCTCGTCGGTCTCGTTCAGTCCGTCGTCGACGACCGAACCCGCGAGCGGGATGACGTCGAACGCGATCGGCGCGACGTACTTCTCGGGCTGCGGGAAATCCACCGCCGAGCCGTCGTGCACGAGCCGCAGGGTGTCACCCTGCGCGAGGACACCTTCGACCTGGCCGAGCAGCTCCTGGGCGCCCGCGAGCCCGGAACCGGACACCGCCTGATAGGTGCTGACGATGAGACGTTCCAGCCCCGCCTCGGCGTGCAGGGCCTTCAGGACCGGCATCGCCGCCATCGTCGTGCAGTTCGGGTTCGCGACGATACCCTTGACGGCCTGATCGATCGCGTGGGGATTGACCTCACTGACCACCAGCGGGACCTCCGGGTCCATGCGCCAGGCGCTGGAGTTGTCGATGACGGTCGCGCCGGCC
Organism: Microbacterium sp.; assembly: GCA_002703245.1. Classification (GTDB taxonomy): domain Bacteria; phylum Actinomycetota; class Actinomycetes; order Actinomycetales; family Microbacteriaceae; genus Microbacterium; species Microbacterium aquimaris. Next base: position 1,688 of record NZTV01000081.1, on the reverse strand, counting down.
TCCGCGAACCGGGGCGCGTGGGCGCGGCTGCCCGTGGCTCCAGCCGAGAACAGCGCGATGTCGATGCCCGCGGGGTCTGCGGTGGCGACGTCTTCGATGACGACGCTCTGGCCACCGAACTCCACCGCGGTGCCCGCCGACCGGGCGGTGGCGAACAGGCGCAGCTCACGGATGGGGAACGAGCGCTCCGCGAGGATCTCACGCATGACGGTGCCCACCTGGCCGGTGGCGCCGACGACGGCGACGGAGAGTCCGGAATCGGAGATACGGGTCATGACGGTTCCTCGGGTCGGTTCGAGCCTGCCGGCTCGCACGGCGGCCGCGACGGGCGACCGGAAAGGGTGGAAGGGCCGAGTCTAGCGGCCGGTACCGGCGTAGACGGTCGCCTCGATGTCGCCGTCGAGTCCGTAGGCGGTGTGGACGACGCGGGCGGCGTCGGCGAGATCGTCTCCGCGCAGCACGACCGAGATGCGGATCTCGGAGGTGGAGATCATCTCGATGTTGATGCCCGAGGTGCTCAGCGCTTCGAACAGGGTCGCCGAGACACCCGAGTGGGTGCGCATCCCGGCGCCCACGACCGAGAGCTTGCCGATCTGGTCGTCGTGCACCAGGCTCGCGAAACCGATGTCGTCCTGGTCACCGGCGAGCGCCTTGATGGCCGTGGCGGCGTCGGATTTGGGAAGGGTGAACGAGATGTCGGTGCGCCCGGTCGAGGCGGCCGACACGTTCTGCACGATCATGTCGACGTTCGCGCCGGACTTCGCGACGATCTTGAAGATCTCCGCCGCCTTCCCGGGCACATCGGGTACACCGATGACGGTGATCTTGGCCTGGCCGAGGTCGGTGGCGACTCCGGCGACGATCGGCTCTTCCATGGTCTCTCCCTCTTCGCCGTCGGGGATCGACATCCCCGGACCGAGAACGTAGGTGCCCACGCCCGAGCTGAACGTGGAGCGGGCGTGGATGAGCACGCCGTGACGGCGCGCGTACTCGACCGCGCGGATGTACAGGACCTTCGCGCCGTTGGCGGCGAGCTCGAGCATCTCCTCGGCACCGACCACCGACAGCTTCCTCGCCTTGGGGACCACGCGCGGATCGGCGGTGAAGATGCCGTCGACGTCGCTGTAGATCTCGCAGACGTCGGCCTCGAGCGCGGCGGCGAGCGCGACGGCGGTGGTGTCCGACCCCCCGCGCCCCAGCGTGGTGATGTCGCGGGTGTCGCGGTTGAACCCTTGGAAGCCGGCGACGATGACGATGGCACCGTCGTCGAGGGCCTCGCGCAGACGCACGGGCGTGACGTCGACGATGCGGGCGGAGCCGTGATCGGCGGTGGTGATCATCCCGGCCTGGCTACCGGTGAAGGACCGCGCCTCGAATCCCATCGAATGGATCGCCATCGCCAGCAGAGCCATCGAGATGCGCTCACCGCTGGAGAGCAGCATGTCCATTTCGCGCGGGGCGGGGATCGGGGCGACCTGGCCGGCGAGGTCGATGAGCTCGTCGGTCGTGTCGCCCATCGCACTGACGGCCACGACGACGTCGTGGCCGGCACGGCGGGCGTCGACGATGCGCTTCGCGACGCGTTTGATGCTCTCCGCGTCGGCGACGGACGAACCGCCGTACTTCTGGACGATCAGCGCCACGTTGGATCTCCCGGGTTGCGCGGGCACGAAGGAATCGGGCGAAAG
>NZTV01000080.1 GCA_002703245.1 Microbacterium sp. | reverse complement strand
TCCCGCCACAGCAGCCGCTTGGTCTTGGGGTCGTCGAAGAACGCCGGCACCGGGAACTGCTGCACGCTGCCGCCGTACGCCTCGCCGAACCGGCTGAGGATCTCGCTCGCATACAGCAGCCCGGTCGTGTAGGTGTTGCCGGACCCGTTCAGCTGCACGAACGTCGTGTCGTGCACGGACTTCGGGATCAGGTGCGTGCTCACCGCCGCCAGGGTCGACCCCCATGCCACGCCCACCGTCAGCTCGGAGTGGACCAGGTCGTGGATCACGTGCGCGGCGCCGAGGGCGACGCGGGTCAGACGCTCGGGCTCGGGGAGATCGTCCGGCATCGGGACGACGTGGGCCGTGACGCCGAACCGGGCGGCCAAGCGAGACTCCAGCGTGTGGGGAGCCTCGTGGGGCGAGCGGATCCGGATATCGACGATCCCCTGCGCCCGCGCGTAGGACAGCAGGCGCGACACCGTCGATCGCGAGGTCCGCAGCTCGCGCGCGATCGCATCCATCGTGCGGTTCTGTACGTAGTAGAGGTGTGCGGCGGTATGGGCGCGATCCACGCGGAACGCGCCGTCGCGCCCCTCGTCGACCTCATCCATGACGACATCTTTGCACATGTGTTCAACGGCGCTGAAATATCTCGCACGGGTGTGATGATGGAGTCCGGACCGAAAGGACGACCATGACGGATCGAAACGTGACCCGCGCACACCGCACCGACCTCGCCGAACGGCCCCACGCCGACGTGCTCATCATTGGGGGTGGGATCAACGGTGTCGCCACGTTCCGGGACCTCGCGCTGCAGGGCGTCGACGTCGCCCTCGTGGAGAGGAACGACTTCATCAGCGGCGCCTCCGCGGGCTCGTCGCACATGATCCACGGCGGCGTGCGCTACCTGGAGAACGGCGAGTTCCGGTTGGTCCACGAGGCGGTCCGCGAACGCAACGACCTCATCGGCACCGCGGCGCACTACGTCAAGCCGCTGCAGACCACGATCCCGATCCACTCGGCCTTCTCGGGCCTGTTCAGCGCCCCGATGCGCATGCTCACCCATGCCCCGGGCAAGCCCACCGAGCGTGGTGCCCTCCTGATCAAGGTCGGGCTCACGATCTACGACTCCTTCTCCCGCAACGGCGGCCGTGTTCCGCGGCACGAGTTCCACGGTCGCAAGCGCTCGCTCCGCGCTCTCCCGGACCTCCACCCCGGAGTGAAGTACACTGCGACCTACTGGGACGCCGCGATCCGCGACCCGGAGCGGCTCGGACAGGACCTGATCCGTGATGCGCGTGCCGCCGGGGGAGACCGTGCCCGCGCGGTCAACTACACCTCTGCGGTCGCCGTTGACGGCGACACGGTCGTGCTCGAAGACGGGCCGACCGGTCGGCGCATCCCCTTCTCCGCGAGGGTCGTCATCAACGCCGCCGGCCCGTGGGCCGACCTGGTCAACGACGCCCTCGGGCGGGAGACCCGCTACATGGCAGGGACCAAGGGTTCGCACATCGTGCTCGACCATCCGCAGTTGCTCGACGCGACCGGTGGGCGGGAGCTGTTCTTCGAGAACAGCGACGGGCGTATCGTGCTCATCCACCCCCTCAAGGGCCGCGTCCTGGTCGGGACCACCGATCTCGAGCACGACATCGCCGAGCCGGCGACCTGCACCGAGGAGGAGATCGACTACTTCATCGATCTCATCGCCCAGGTGCTGCCGGACATCGCCGTCGACCGATCCCAGATCGTCTACCGGTTCAGCGGCGTACGACCGTTGCCGAGCCACGAGGACCTGCCGCCCGGATTCGTCTCGCGCGACTACCGCGTCGAACACAGCGACCTCGTCCCGGGCGGGCCGCGGCTGATCACGCTCGTCGGCGGCAAATGGACGACCTTCCGCGCTTCGGCCGAGCACCTCACCGACGACACGCTGGCCGAGCTCGGCCGCGAACGTGCCGTGACCACGCGGGGCATGGCAATCGGCGGCGGGAGGGGCTACCCGACCGACGAACGCGCGCGTCAGGCATGGATCGAACGGCACGACGACGGTGTCGGCCGCGAACGCACCGGTCGGCTCCTCGAGCGGTACGGCACGCTCGCCGCCGAGGTCATCGACGCGATCCTCGACGATGACGACGACCGCGCGCTCGCGACGCTGCCCGACTTCTCGACCGCCGAGCTACGCCATCTCGCGCGCACCGAAGACGTCGAGCGTCTCGCCGACATCCTCCAACGACGCACCGACCTCGCCTTCACCGGGCGACTCTCGCGCGAGATCTTCGAGGAGATCGCCGATGCGATCGCTCCGGTCCTGGGCTGGGACCGGTCGCGCGTCGCCTCGGAAGTCGCCCGCACGATGGACCAGTTGTCCGCGCTCCACGGGTGGCGCGAGGCCGCTGCGGAGGACATTCCGGCGTGAGAATGCACATATGTGCAAGCCGGTTGCGACACTGTTCAGTCGCTGGCTAGGGTTCCGGAGTCGCGGGATCACACGGTGACGTGATCGATCCCGCAGCTCTACCCCCACCCACGAAGGAGTGCGCACGTGAAACCGCAGCTGTACCGCCGGAACCCCTTCTGGTTGGTGCTCTCCCTGATCCTCGTCGCCGTGTCCGGCATCGGGGCCTCGCTCGTCCAGACCGACGCAGGAAGCGTCGAGATCGAAGACCTGCGTTGGGAGACACCGACCGGAAAGACGATGAGCGCCCTGCTCTACATCCCCGAGACGGCGACCACCGACGACCCCGCCCCGGGCATCGTCGCCAGCCACGGCTGGTTCAACAACCGTGAGATGCAGGACCTGAACTACGTCGAGCTCGCGCGTCGCGGGTTCGTGGTCATGTCGATCGACATGTACGGCCACGGTGACAGTGACTGGCTCGTTCCCGGTGAAGAGGCCGTGGCCGGTACCGGGATGTACGACGCCGTCAAGCTCATGCACGATCTGCCATACGTCGATGGTGACGAGATCGGAGTGACCGGTCACTCCAACGGCGCCCGGGCTGCCAACTTCTCGGTGCTCGAAGACAACGAGGCCGAGGAGCCGCTGATCGCGGCCGTGTTGCTGGTCGACAACGACCCGATCTATCAGAACCCCGAAACGGGGGAGTGGATCAACGTCTACGGCACCCGCGACACCGGGCTCATCCAGGCCAAGTACGACGAGTTCTTCTTCCGCACCTACGACGAGAACGGCGTCGTCCTCACCGCCCCCCGCGACTACGTCTCCACCGCCAACGCGCAGTCGTTCCTGCACTTCGGTGCCGATCCGTCGACCGTCACGGACGAGCGCGAGGCCGGCGTCTACTACGAAGACTCGATCGACGGGGTCGACTCCTCACGCGTCATCTACAGTCTCGATCAGACGCACCCGTGGTCCCACACCTCCGCGACCGCGGCAGGCGACCTGGTCGAGTTCTTCGACACGGTGTTCGAGTCCCCGAACCCGATCGACCCCGCGAACCAGGTGTGGCAGTGGAAGGTGTTCTTCAACACCCTCGGACTCATCGGCTTCGGGATCTTCCTCGTCGCGTTCGCCCGTGCCCTGGTGACGACGAAGATGTTCGCCGCTGCGCGCATCCCCGCCGCCCCGGCGACACCGTTGCCCTCACGCGCGTCACGACTGTGGTTCTGGGGCGGTCTGGCCGTCTCGGCCGTGGTCAGTGCCATCACGTACGTGTGGCTGAGTCAGCAGGCCTTCACGGGTCTCGTGCCGCCGTTCATCCCGCAGACGCCGCCCTACTTCATCGGTTTCTGGGCCGCCGTCAACGGCGTGTTCACCCTGTTGGTGCTGCTGGCCGCGTGGTGGTTCACGATGCGTGGCAACAACACGGGCCTGGCCGCCCGCGGTCTCTGGCAAGGGTGGCGCCCGTTCGGCGCCGGTGTCGCCGTCGCGCTGCTCACCGTCGTCGCGGCGTTCGGGCTCGTGTTCGTCGTCGACTACTTCTTCCAGACCGACTTCCGCCTGTGGGTCCTCGCGGTGCGGGCGTTCACACCCGACAAGATCGGTCTCGCGCTGATCGTGCTGCCCCTGTTCGTGATCTACTTCGTCGCGAACTCGGTGGCGGTCAACGTGTTCAACCGCGTGACCATCGGCGGTCGCGAGTGGATCAACACGGCGCTCCTGGCGTTCTTCAACGCGCTCGGCCCGCTCGTGCTGGTCATCGCGCAGTACGTCACCTTCGCGGCAAGCGGTCACCTCATCCCCGGGTTCGGCGGCATCTTCAGCATCTGGCTGTTCCCGGTGCTGGTGATCCTCCCGGTGGCGGCGATCGTGTCGCGGAAGATCTACCGAGAGACGTCCAACCCGTACATCGGTGGGCTGATCATGGCTGCCGCGGTCGCCATGGTCTCGGCGTCGAATACGCTGACGTACATCGTCTGACCCGGTGCGGGGCATCCGACCGGAGGATGCCCCGCACCCCATCCGAGAAGAAAGAGGCGACGTGGCCGAACACGTGATCGCGATCGATCAGGGGACCACTTCGACCCGGGCGATCGTCTTCGATGCGCGCGGGTCGATCCTCACGACCGCGCAGCGCGAACACGAGCAGATCTTCCCCAAAGCAGGCTGGGTCGAGCACGACCCCGAGGAGATCTGGACCAACACCGCCTGGGTGTTGGAGTCCGTGCTCGAGCAGTCCGGACTCGCGGCGGGTGACATCGCCGGGATCGGCGTGACCAATCAGCGAGAGACCGCCATCGTGTGGGATCGTCGCACGGGACGGCCCGTCTCGAACGCGATCGTGTGGCAGGACACCCGGACCCAGCAGCGCATCGACCGGCTCTCCGCGGACGGTGGCGTGGATCGCTTCGCCGAGACGACCGGCCTGCCGCTGGCGACCTACTTCTCCGCTTCGAAGATCGCGTGGATCCTCGACAACGTCGACGGCGCACGTGCCGCGGCCGAGGCGGGCGACCTGTTGTTCGGTACCCCCGACTCGTGGGTGATCTGGAAGCTCACCGGCGGGCGTGAGCACATCACCGACGTCACCAATGCCAGCCGCACGCTCCTGATGGACCTCGAAACCCTCGACTGGTCCGAGGAGATGCTCCGGGTGTGGGACATCCCGCGCGCCATGTTGCCGGGCATCCGTCCCTCGTCGGCCGTCGTCGGCGAGGTCAGCGAACCCGCCGCGGCCGCAGGAATCCCGATCGCCGGCATCCTCGGCGACCAGCAGGCCGCCACGTTCGGCCAGGCCGCCTTCGAACCCGGCGAGTCGAAGAACACATACGGCACGGGCAACTTCCTGCTGGTCGGCACCGGCACGCAGATCGTGCGCTCGGGCAACGGGCTCATCACGACCGTCGCATACCGGATCGGGGACGAACCCGCGCGCTACGCGCTGGAGGGTTCGATCGCCGTCACGGGCTCCCTGGTGCAGTGGCTGCGTGACAACCTGGGCCTGATCCGCTCCTCCGACGAGGTCGAAGAGCTCGCCGGAGGCGTCGAGGACGCCGGCGGCGCCTACTTCGTGCCGGCCTTCAGCGGGCTGTTCGCGCCGCACTGGCGCCCGGACGCGCGCGGCGCGATCGTCGGCCTGACCCGCTACGTCAACCGTCACCACATCGCGCGCGCGGCGCTCGAATCCACCGCCTTCCAGTCCTGGGACGTCATCGAGGCCGTCGAAGCAGACACCGGGCACCGACTCGAAGAGATCCGCGTCGACGGTGGCATGACCAAGAACGACCTGCTCATGCAGTTCCAGGCCGACATCCTCGGCATCCCGGTCGTCCGCCCGAAGGTGGTCGAGACCACCGCGCTCGGCGCCGCGTATGCCGCGGGGCTCGCCACCGGCGTGTGGGCCGATCACGACGAACTGCGCGCCCACTGGCGGGAGGACCGACGGTTCGAACCGGCGATGGGCGACGACGAACGTGACCGCCGGCGCCGACTGTGGCGAAAGGCCGTCTCGAAGTCGCTCGACTGGGTCGACGACGATGCGCGCGTGCTCATGGGCACCGTCGACGATTGACCGTCACTTCACCAGGCGGGACAACCGGCGATCCGCGAGGAGCCTCCCGCCGGTCTGACAGGTGGGACAGTACTCGAGCGAGTTGTCCGCGAAGAACACGCTGCGCACCTCGTCACCGCACACCGGGCATGCCTGCCCTCGGCGGGCATGCACCTTCATCCCCCGCCTCTTGGTGTCCTTGAGGTCGGCCGGGGGCCTGCCCGAGGCCGCCTCGAGGGCTTCGGTGAGCGTGGCCCTCATGGCCTCGTACAGATGCGCCACCGCATCCGCGTCGAGGCTTGAGGCCAGCGCATACGGAGACATCCGTGCCGCGTGCAGGATCTCGTCGGAGTAGGCGTTGCCGATCCCGGCGATGAGGCTCTGGTCCCGCAGCACACCCTTGATCTGGGTGCGACGGCCCTCGACGATCCCCGCCAGCGTCTCGGCGGTGAAGGCCGGGTCCAGCGGATCGGGGCCGAGCCGGGCGACACCGGGGACATCCGTGACGTCGCGCACCACGGACACCGCGAGCGACTTCTTCGTGCCGGCTTCGGTGAGATCGAACCCCGACCCGTCCGACAGCGCGACGCGGAGCGCGATCGGAGACTTGCCCGGCCGCACCACGGTGTTCGGCAGCGCCTCGTACCAGCGCAACCAGCCCGCTTTGGCGAGGTGGAACACGAGGTGCAGGTCGTTGCCCTCCGTCGTGGAGACGGCCATGTCGATGAACTTGCCCCGCCGCGCGAAACCGACGATCCGGGTGCCGTGCAGAGCGTGCACGGGAGGGTCGTAGGTCTTCAGCGCGGCGATGTTCGTGACGGTGACGGTGGTCACATCCAGCCCCGGGGCGCGCCCGGCGAGGTGGTCGACCAGTCCCTGCACCTCCGGCATCTCCGGCATACCCTCATCCTGGCACGACGGTTGCGGCGTGGGGCGGGTTCGTCAGGGAACGGGTATGGCGGCGTCGAGGACCGGCCACGGCTGGGGTGCTCGGTCGTCGTCGGGGAGGAGACCGGCCAACCACGCGTCCTCCCGTCCGCGGGGGCTCGGCAGCGCCATCCGCGAGGTGCCCTCGAACCGGAACCCGAGCGCCCGTGCCGCGCGGGCCGAGGGGAGGTTTCCGACCACGGCGCGCCATCCGATCCGCGCATACCCGGCGCCGTCCGCCGCGAAGCCCCAGTCGAGGACCTCGCGCGCCGCCTCCGTCAGCACACCCCGACCACGCGCCGTGGGGGCCACCCAGTAGCCGAGGTCGGCCGTGTCGGGAGAGGTGCGGTGAAGGCCGATGACCCCACAGAGCTCCGCACCCTCACGGACGGCCCACAGCTGCTCGGCGTCCTTCTCCCACTGCGCGGTGGCGGTGGTGCAGTACTGGACCGCGTGACGCCGTTCATACGGAGACGGCACGGTGGTCCAACGCTGGATCTCGGGGTCCCGGCAGGCCGCGAACACTGCGTCGACGTCATCCGCCACGGGCACCGACAGGACGAAACGATCGGTGGAGAGGACGACGGGATGCATCATTTCAGCTTACGTCCCCGGCGCGCATCCCCTCGTCGCGATCCTGACTCAGGCTGAGCGGCGAATTCAGCCGATGGTGCCCCGCGGAGAGGGGGCTGGGCCTGAGTTGGTGCACGCCAGCCTCCCGGCCTCCCGGCCTCCCGGCCTCTTCGGCCTCTTCGGCCTCTCCGGCCTCCCGGCCTCCCGGCGACCGGCCGCCATTCGTGCGGGCCTGCGGCTCTTACTCAGGTGCGGCGGCGAAGGGTGGCGCGCCGCACCGCCGGATCCGGCGCGCAGCCTGAGGTGGTGTCCGGAGTCGTCCTGCACAGGTGCAGGTTCGGCGCGGGTGATCCACAGGCGGCGCCGGGCGGGGTGAACCGGTCACGGCATGACAGGAGGATGCCGACATGGATTCGGACTGGCGGATGTGGTCCCGTCGCGACCTGCTGGCGGAAGGGATGGGGCGGCGTGGCATCCAGCACGCGGTGGAGGACGGGTGGCTCGTCCGTGCCCGCAGAGATCGATACCTCGCGTCGACGGCGCCGGCCGAGCTGATCCGCGCGGTGCGCGTCGGTGGCCGGCTGACCTGCCTCGCCCTGCTCCGGCTGCTGGATGTGTTCGTGCTCACCGGCGGCGGACTGCACGTGCACATGCCCCCGAACGCCAGTCGCATGCGTTCGCCCTCCGATCGAGCCACGCCCCTCGCCGGTCGTGGCTCCCGAGAAGTCGTGCTCCACTGGGTGCCCTTGCTTCGGTCGCTCGGGGCCGACGATCCTCGCGTGCACGTGGTGGATGCCCTCGCACACGCGGTGTGTTGTCAGCCGGCGCGCCATGCGGTCGCCACGTTGGACAACGCGCTGCACCGCGGACTTGTCGGAGAGCCGGAGATCGCGGAGATCTTCGCCGCACTGCCGTCGAAGTACCGCATCGTGCGCGCTCTGCTCGATCGCAGAGCCGAGTCGGGCACCGAGACGCTGATGCGGCTGATGGTTCGTGCCGCCGGTGCGACCTACGACCTGCAGGTCGTGATCGACGGCGTCGGTCGGGTCGACCTGCTGGTCGACGGCTGGCTCGTGATCGAGTGCGACAGCGAGGAGTTCCACTCCTCGTGGCACCAACAGCTGAAAGACAGACGTCGCGACCTCGCGCTTGCACAGCGCGGCTACGTGACCTGGCGTGTCACGGCCGCGCAGATCATGTACCAGCCGGATGAGGTCGCCGCCGGTCTTCGCGGCCTCCTCGCGGCGCGCCGCGGTCGACGTTGAGTGTGGCGCGTGGCACGTACTCAGGCCACGAGTCGCCTCCGCAGGGCAGTAGCCGCGCCATCGCACGTCGCGCGCGTGATGCCCGTGCGTGCAGCCTGAGTCGGTGCGCGCGACCCCGGGTGGGGCCGGGGGCGGGGGGTCACACGCGGCGGAGGAGGCCGACCTTTTCGTAGACGTCGCCGAGGGTGCGGTTCGCGACGTCCTCGGCCTTGGCGGCGTTCGCCGCGAGGACCCGGTCGAGCTCGGCGGGATCGTCGAGCAGGGCGAGGGCGCGCTCACGGACCGGGCCGAATTCCTCGACGACGACCTCCGCCAGGCCCTTTTTGAAGTCGCCGTAACCGCGCCCGGCGTACTCGTCCTCGATCGCCGGGATCTGACGGCCCGTCAGGGCTGCATAGATGACGAGCAGGTTCGACACGCCCGGCTTGTTCTCCCGGTCGTAGCGCACCGACCCCTCCGAGTCGGTCACGGCACGCATGATCTTCTTCGCCGACTTGGACGGCTCATCGAGCAACCACAGCACGCCGGCGTCGGTCTCGGCCGACTTGGACATCTTGGCCGTCGGGTTCTGGAGGTCGTAGATGCGCGCCGTGTCCTGCTGGATCACGGGCATCGGCACCTGGAAGGTCTTTCCGTAGCGCGAGTTGAAGCGCTCGGCGAGGTCTCGGGTCAGCTCGACATGCTGCTTCTGGTCGTCTCCGACCGGAACGATGTCGGTCTGATAAAGCAGGATGTCGGCGGCCATCAGCACGGGGTAGGTGAACAGCCCCACCGACGTCGCATCGCTCCCGTAGCGGGTGGACTTGTCCTTGAACTGCGTCATGCGCCCGGCCTCACCGAACCCGGTGACGGTGGACAGGACCCACGCCAGCTCGGCGTGCGCCGGAACGTGCGACTGTACGTAGAGGGTCGATTTGGAGGGCTCGATGCCCGCGGCGATGTACTGGGCCGCCGTGCGCCGGGTCTTCGCCCTCAACTCCGCGGGATCGTTCGGTTGGGTCAGGGCGTGAAGGTCCACGACGGAGAAGAAGGCCTGGTAGGACTCCTGCAGATCGCGCCACTGCATGAGCGCCCCGATGTAGTTGCCGATCTGGAGCGAGTCGGCCGAGGGCTGCATTCCGGAGTACAGGCGCGGTTTGTTCACCCCACAATCCTAGGCGCGCCCGCGGCCCGGGCCCTACGCGACGGGCATCATCCCGCGCTGCTCGTGAACGGCTCGACCGGCAGTGGCGCGGCGGCGCCGACGAAGGCGACGATCTGGTGGGCGCCGGGGTTGGTCTGCACGGGGATGTTCTCCCAGTTGTTCGCCACCCACACGTTGCCGGAAGGGTCGACGGCGACGCCGGTGTTGCGGGTGAAGCCGTCGAAGGCGTAGCCGGTGTCATCCGGGGAGATCGCTTCGCCGGTCTCCAATCCGCGCGGGCAGGTGTCGGAGTCGGTGCCGCAGAACGCGGACAGACGCTGGTCGGCGAAGTTGGCGACCCACACGTTGCCGTCGCCGTCCGTCGCGATGCCCCAGGGGCGGGTCAGCCCGCCGCCGGTGAAGGTGCCCGAGACGGTGGTCCCGTCGGGGGAGAGCAGGGACACGGATGCGGTGCCTTCCGCGTCGGCAGGCCGCTCCGGGCAGGGGAGGGTGGTCGTGCCGGAGTTGGCGACCCACACGTTGCCGTGCGTATCCGTGGTCAGACCCATCGGGTTCTGGAATCCCGGATCGGTCAGCGGGGACCCGTCGATCGGGGTGCCGTCGCGGTCGAGGACGGCGACGGTGTTGTTGGCGATACCGCTGACGAAGATGTGGTCACCGTTGTCGACGACGTCGAACGGCTGTTCCAGGCCGAGGTCACTGATGTTGACCGCCTGCTCGGGGTCACCCCCGGGATAGAGCGAAACGGTGTCGTTGCCGCAGCTGGCGATCCAGACGTCGTCGTTGGCCGAGACCTCGATTCCCTGCGGCCAGCTGAGGTCGCCCCCGGTGAACCCGCGGTCGGGCGAGAGCGGCTCGCCGTCGTAGGTGAACAGCGACATGCTGTCGTGCGGAGGCTGCTCGTCCTCGGGGCAGCCGGGGGCCGCCGCGGCGAAGCCGAAGTTGCTGAACCACAGCAACCCTTCACTGGTGAAGTCGATGCCGTAGCCGGACCCGGAAAGCCCGCCGCCCTCGTAGGTCTCGAGCAGTTCACCGGTGGGTGCGAACTTGAACATCTGGTCGCTCCCGCATACCGGGGTCTGCGGGTCGGCGTTGTACTCGTAGTTGTTGTTGATCCAGATGTTCCCATCCGGGTCGATCGCGAAGTTGCCGGGGCCGGCGAGGTCGGTGCCGTCGCCGTCGAACCGCAACGCCAGGGTCCACGCTGCCGGCGCGGCGTCGAGTCCGGGACGATCGCCCTGTTCGAGCTGGGACAGTTCGAACACCTCCTCGGCCGCGGCGGAGGGGTCCCGGGCGATCGCCGCGATGGCCGAAGCCATCGATGCGGTGTCGTCGACACCGGCCGCCGCGTACACGTCGTGGCACACGTCGCGGTCCACAAGACATGCACCGACCACGTTGGACAGTGAGGTGAAAGCCGGGAGGGTCTGAGTCTCGTAGGCGTTGGGGGAGCTCAGCAGCACCTCGCCGTATGCACCCGTCATGGGGTCGGCGAGGTTGGCGGCCATGTCGGCCGCGTTCGTGAGGCCCGGGTTCTCGCCCGAGGGGAGCTCGCGTCCGAAGAACTGGGCGAGCCCGTATGCCGCGGCGACGGTGGTGCGTTCGTTGACGGTGAGCTCGCCCACGTCGGGGGAAGACGTCACGACGGCCAGGTCCGCACGCTCGGCGCCGCCGTGGGCGGCCTCCACGAGGAGCACCCGGTCGTCCGGTACGGTCATCGGATCGAACGTGAACGCTCCGCCGTCATCGGCGGTCGTCTCCCCGAGCTCGATCGGTTCTCCGGCTCCGATCGCCCACGCGGTCAATTCCCATCCGGCGGTGTCGGCACCGGAGGCGACGAGGTCGACACGCCCGTGGATGCCGCCGTCGGCATGTTCCGCGTCGCTCGTCGCGCTACAGGCGGTGAGTGCGAGGGCGATGGCCGCCGTCGCGGACAGGACGATGCGCGTGCGCGCACTCCGAGAACCCATTCATGCCTCCCAGCCGTTGTGAACGGCCTCAGACTATCGACCGAGGTGGACGTGATCACGGCCTCCATAGGAAGCCGTGACGGCATGGTTATCGTTCCCGCGGACGCCGACGCGGACGCGGGCGTGGGCGCCGGCTCAGGCGGGGAACCGGTAGTCGGCGATGACCGGCGCATGATCGCTCCACCGGGTGTCCCACGACGGAGCGCGTTCGACACGGTAGTCGACCACCCGCTCGGCGAGCTCCGGGGTCGCCAGGTGATAGTCGATCCGCCATCCGGTGTCGTTGTCGAACGCGCGACCGCGCATCGACCACCACGTGTAGGGTCCCTCGACGTCGCCGTGGAAGCGGCGCCCGACGTCCACCCAGCCGCGCCCGGTCCCCCGTTCGCCGTCGACGGTCTCGACCTCGACGCCCTCTTCGCCGAGCCATCGGTCGAAGTACCCGCGTTCGCGCGGCAGGAACCCGCTCTTCTTCCGGTTCCCGCGCCAGTTCTTGATGTCGAGCTCGCGGTGTCCGACGTTGAGGTCACCCATCACGAGAGCGAGTGGCGAGTGTGCGCGCAGCTGCGACAGCCGCGCGTCCATCGCGTCCAGGAACATCCATTTCTGGTCTTGCCGCGGCGTTTCCGCCTCACCGGTGTGCACGTAGGCGCTCACGACCGTGAGGTGCGACCCGGCCACCTCCAGGTCGGCCTCGATCCAGCGTCCCGCAGAATCGAACTCCGCCGGACCGAACTCGGTGCGCCACGCCGCGACCGGGCTTCGCGTGGCGATGGCCACGCCCGCCCGGCCCTTCGCACTCGCCTCGTCGGCGACCAGTTCCCAGCCGGGGAGGGAGGCGGCGAGCTGATCGGCGTCCGCCCGCACCTCCTGCAGGGCGAGGACATCGACGTTCGCGGTATCGAGCCACTCGAGCATGCCCTTGCGGACTGCGGCACGGATGCCGTTGACGTTCACGGACGCGATGCGGAGGACTTGTGGCACGCCCGCCAGCCTAGCGGCGCCCTCCGACACGTTCCGCTTGTCGCCGGGACCGCTTCTCCCGCGGGCCGATCGTCGTCGTCGCCGCAGGAGCATCCCTTCTTCCCGCGGCGGCAGGTGCGGCGCTACTCGAAGAGGGAGCCCCGGGTCACCGGCTGGGGAGCGGCATGCTCGACTTCGGCGAGTTCCTTCTCGGCCTCCACGACGGCCCGCCGGGCGGCGAAGTGGCGATACCACGGTGCGGTCTTCGCCTCGTTCCGGGCGCTGCGCAGCCGGACGCGCGCCGCCGTGAGCAGGGCGGCGTGTTCGGCGGCCAGCCGCTCCTCTTCGGTGCGCTGCAGGATGGGGAGGTTCTCATCGGTCGTGGCGACGGCCATCCACGACGAGGCGACCAGGATGATCACGCCGATGATCCGGAACCACAGCAGCAGTCCGACGAAGATCGCGAACGTCGCCAGCAGCGGGTTCGACGGTGTGTAGATCAGCAGCCAGCCCGCGCCCAGCTGGAGGACGGTGATCGCCGCGCCACCGAGGATCGCTCCCGGGATGATCTGGCGCCACTTCAGGGAGGTGCCGGTGAGGAATTTCACCAGTGATGCCAACGCCCCGGAGTAGAGGAGGAAGGAGACGACGAGGGCGGCGGCACGGGCGAGGATGTTGTAGGCCGGCGATGCGGTCGGCCATCCGAGCATGTGGAAGACGAGGTTCAACGCCCACACGCCGAGGAAGCCGAGGCCCGACCCGACCAGGAGTGCGGCGCCGAAGATCGCCGAGGCGAGCAGATCCCGGGCCTTCAGGAGCATGTAGCTGCGGCGGTCGGGTGGGATTCCGAAGATATCTCGCACGGCGCGGCGGGCGAACGTGATGAAGCCGATCGCGGTCCAGATCAAGGTGACCAGGGCGACGATACCGGTGACGCCCAGCACGCTGGAGCTGCTGGTGGCGATCTCGGTGACCTGCGCGGTGGTGAACAGGCCTTCGTCCCCGATCAGCCCAGGGATGTAGCTGTTGATCGCCGTGATCAGCGCGTCGATCGCTTCGGTGCTTCCGCCGAGCCACAGCCCGGCGATGGCGAAGGCGACGTAGATCGTCGCGAAGATCGCAAAGAGCGCCTGGTAGCTGACGCCGGCGGCCAAGAGGAAGCCGTTTCGCTGCAGGAAGTGCCGCCATACCCGCACGGGGAACCACGCGAGGGTCTTCCGGGTGAGGCTCGTGGCACGGTCGATCGGTTGCTCGAACCGATCGCGCAGCGCGTTCTGCGTCGCCTCCCAGCGGGCGCGGAGGGTCTGCTCCGCGTGGGTCGCCTCCGCGACCGTCAGATCGCGCTCGGCGTCCTCTGCCGGGGTCTCCGGATGACGGTGTCGCGAACCTCTCACACGTTCACACTACGACGAGGAGGTGCTCACGCGCCGCCGCGCAGCACGGCCTGCTTGACCTCGGCGATCGCCTTGGTGACCTCGATGCCACGGGGGCACGCCTCGGTGCAGTTGAAGGTCGTCCGGCAGCGCCACACGCCCTCCTTGTCGTTGAGGATGTCCAGGCGCATGTCGCCGGCGTCGTCGCGGGAGTCGAAGATGAAGCGGTGGGCGTTGACGATCGCCGCGGGGCCGAAGTACTGGCCATCGGTCCAGAACACCGGGCACGAGGAGGTGCACGCGGCGCACAGGATGCACTTGGTGGTGTCGTCGAAGACCGCGCGGTCCTTGATGGTCTGGACGCGCTCCTTGCCCGGCTCGGGTGCCGAGCCGGAGATCAGGAACGGCTGCACCTCGCGGTATGACGCGAAGAAGGGCTCCATGTCGACGACGAGGTCCTTCTCCAGCGGCAGGCCCTTGATGGCTTCGACGTAGATCGGCTGCGAGATGTCGAGGTCCTTGATGAGGGTCTTGCAGGCGAGGCGGTTGCGACCGTTGATGCGCATCGCGTCCGAACCGCAGATGCCGTGGGCGCACGAGCGCCGGAAGGTGAGGGACCCGTCGACCTCCCACTTGATCTTGTGGAGGGCATCCAGCACGCGGTCGGTCGAGAACAGCTCGACGTCGTAGTCCACCCAGCGGGGCTCGGCGTCGACCTCGGGGTCGAAACGCCGGATGATGAAGGTCACGAGGAACGACTGCACGCCGGTGTCGTCGTGTTCCTCGATTTCGGAGACGGCGTCGGGGTCGACCAGAGCGGTGGACATCAGTACTTCCTCTCCATCGGCTGGTACCGAGTGATCACGACGGGCTTCCAGCCCAGCGAGATGTGATCGTCGGCGTGCGACGAGTGCGGGTCGCCGGTCAGGTACGACATCGTGTGCTGCATGAAGTTCTCGTCGTCGCGCTTGGGGTAGTCGTCGCGCATGTGGCCGCCGCGGCTCTCCTTGCGGTTGCGGGCGGCGACGACGACGACCTCGGCGATGTCGAGGAGGAACCCGAGTTCGACGGCCTCGAGCAGGTCGGTGTTGAACCGCTTGCCCTTGTCGTCGACGTGGATGTTCTTGAAGCGCTCGCGCAGTTCCTCGATCGTCTCGAGCATCTCGCCGAGCGACTGGTCGGTGCGGAACACCTGCGCCTTCTTGTCCATCTCGTCCTGCAGCGTCTTGCGCAGCACGGCGATGCGCTCGGTGCCCTCGCCGGCGCGGAGGCCTTCGATGAGCTCGCGGACGGCTCCGGCCGGGTCGTCGGGCAGTGGCACGAAGTCGGCGTCCTTGACGTATTCGACCGCGTTGCGCCCGGCGCGCTTACCGAACACGTTGATGTCCAGCAGCGAGTTCGTGCCCAGACGGTTCGAGCCGTGGACCGACACGCACGCGCATTCGCCGGCGGCGTAGAGGCCGGGCACGACGGTGTCGTTGTCGCTGAGGACCTCGGCTTCGACGTTGGTGGGGATGCCGCCCATGGCGTAGTGGGCGGTGGGCATCACCGGGACCGGCTCGACGACGGGGTCGACACCGAGGTAGGTGCGGGCGAACTCGGTGATGTCGGGGAGCTTGGTCTCGAGGACCTCGGCGCCCAGGTGCGTGCAGTCCAGCAGCACGTAGTCCTTGTGCGGACCTGCGCCGCGACCTTCCGCGACCTCCTGCACCATGCATCGGGCGACGATGTCGCGCGGGGCGAGGTCCTTGATGGTCGGCGCGTAGCGCTCCATGAAGCGCTCGCCCGACGCGTTGCGGAGGATCGCGCCCTCGCCTCGTGCGCCTTCGGTCAGGAGGATGCCGAGGCCGGCCAGGCCGGTGGGGTGGAACTGGAAGAACTCCATGTCCTCCAGGGGCAGGCCCTTGCGCCACACGATGCCGACGCCGTCGCCGGTGAGCGTGTGGGCGTTGGAGGTGGTCTTGAAGATCTTGCCGAAGCCGCCCGTGGCGAAGACGACCGCCTTGGACTGGAACACGTGCAGGTCGCCGGTGGCGAGCTCGTACGCGACGACGCCGGAGACCTTGGTCGAGCCGTCGGCATCCTTCACCGTCAGCAGGTCGAGC
>NZTV01000079.1 GCA_002703245.1 Microbacterium sp. | reverse complement strand
CTCGAACAGATCGCGTGCCTGGTACTCGTACAGATCCACAGTGCGTTCCTTCGCTGTTGCGATGGGTGGGTGATGTGGTGAACCTTCTCGGCGCCGAGGGATCGCTTGACGTCGAGATATCGACCAGTCATCGAGCCTACTATCTCGCGACCGGCTCCCCCGGCACACGGGGCAGTCGCCGCAGATCGCACGCCGCAGGACCCTCGATCCGGGTCCCCTCCGCCGTGAATCTCGACGCGTGCAGCGGGCAGTCCCAGGACTTCTCGGCGTCGTTCCAGGCGAGCACTCCGCCCAGGTGCGGACAGACGGCGTCGACGGCGCGCGTGACGCCGTCGACGGTGGACACACCGACCGGTTGCGCGCCCCGGTGCGCGACCACACCCTCACCCTCCTTCGGCTGTGCCACCGGCACCGCGTGGCGCTGTGCGTCCACCCACCCGGAGGCGGCCTCCCATCCGACGCGGAGATTCTCGACACCGCCGCGGCCGAGGTCGGCCGGGACGGTGAGCCGGCGGGAGATGGTGTTCATCCAGGAGGGTCGCTCGCTGCGGGGCGTGCGGATGATCTCCGCGGTGATGCGTCGGGCGGCGGCCGGCCCGTTCGACAGCCCCCATTTGCCGAACCCGGTCGCGAAGCGCACCCGTCCGAGGGTGCGCGGCATCGCCCCGACGAACGGGATGAGGTCGTGTGATTCGTAGTCCTGCGCAGACCAGGATGCGACCGGGTCGGCGCCGGGGAACTGCGCGCGCGTCCATGCGATGAGGTCTTCCACGCAGGCGCGCGGTGACGCGGATCGTCCGACCGGGTGGCCGTTCCCACCCACGACGAGGCGGGCACCGCCGGCGGGTCCGTCCGCGGAGGTGACCGACCGCAGCGACCGGACCGGCGCATCCACGGAGAGGTACAGACCGTCCGGGACGTCACCGTCGACGTCGAACGCGACGGCGTAGGAGCGCAGTCCGCGCGTCTTGGCGAAGTAGAGACCCCGGTCGGTCAGCGGCGCTCCGGTGGCGAGGACGATGTCGTCCGCCGAGACGAACCCGGCACTGGTGTCGAGCACGGGGTGTGGCACGACCCGGACCCCGGTGACCCGGACGCCGGTGTGGAGCGTCGCCCCCGCCGCGACGACCTCCCGGGCGAGGGCGGCGACGACCCGATACGGGTCGATCGCGACCTGGTCGTCGAGGGCGACGGCATCGACGACCGGGAACGGCAGCTCGGCGTCGGGGGTCGCACGCCGCACCGGCAGCCCCGCCTCCGTGGCGGCCGCGGCCTCGGCCGCCACGTCCGCGACCCCGTCGGCGGACTGCGCGTACGAGTACGCCGTCCGCCGCGAATATGTCACGCCCGCCTGATCGGCGAACGAGGTCAGCCACTGCGCGCCGTCACGATTGGCGTCGACGTAGGCACGCACGAGGGATGCGGGATGGTGCCGCCGCAACGTCGACAGCACCGACCCCTGCAGCAGCGACAGCTTGCCGGTGTTCGATCCCGAGGCCAGATGGGCGACCTCGCCCGCCTCGAGCACGGCGACGTCGCGTCCGGCGCGGGCGAGCAGGAGCGCCGTGGACAGTCCGGTGATGCCGGCGCCGACCACCACGACGTCGGGACGTCTGCCGTCCCACGGGGTCGACGGGATCCGGTCCGGCACGAGGGTCCACAAAGAGGTCATGGATTCATGCAACGCCCCGGCCGGTCTCCCCGACAACGGGTTGACAGCCGCGTCCGCCTGCGGGATTAGGCTCGGGGCACGATGAGCGACGCACCCTCGGCCCCCGACACCCGCACGGCGGTGATCGCCGCCGCCCTGGACCTGTTCGCCGAGCACGGATTCGAGTCCACCTCGGTGGAGCAGATCGCACAGGCCGCCGGGGTGTCGCGCTCGACGTTCTTCCGCCAGTTCGGCGGCAAGGACGACGTCGTCTTCGCCGACCACGAGCTGTTGCTGGAACGTGCGCGCGCCTGGCTGGCCACAGGCCACGACGACCCGTGGGAGGCGGTCTGCCAGGCCTCCCTCGACGTGTACCGACACTTCGCCGCCGATCCGGACCTGGCCCGCCGCCGCTACGCGGTCGTGCGCGGTGCGCCCGCGCTGCGCGACCGCGAGATCGTGACTGTCTTCCGGTACGAGCGCCTCTTCGACGAGTACCTGCGCGGCGCCCTGCCCGGGCTCGACCCGGTGGACGCCGTCGGGTTCTCGGCCGCGGTGACCGCCGTGCACAACCACGTGTTGCGCCGGCTGCTGCGCGGTCCGAAACGGGTCCCCGCCACGATGCTGCGGCAGGCGTTGGACGGGGTGCGACGTCGATACGGTGTGCTCGCCGATGACGCCCCGACCGGTGACGACGTCGTCGTCGCCGCCTTCCCCCGGCGGATGCCGCTCGCCGAGGTCACCCGCCGCCTGCGCGACGAGCTCGAGGGCTGAACCCCTCCACCGACGGGTCCGGACGGGGCCCCGGGGTGCCGCGGGCGCCCGGGGTCGAGTAGCTTTCGATCATGACCACCGTCGATCCTCGCCCGGCGACCACCTGGTACGATCGATCGCCCGACGCCGCGCTCGCGGCCCTGGACACCGACCGCGACCGGGGCCTGTCCGCCGCCGACGCCTCGACACGTCTGGCCGAGCACGGCCCGAACGCGATCGTCTCCGAACCACCGCCGTCCGTGTGGCAGGTGGCGTTGCGGCAGTTGGCCGACCCGATGAACGTCATGCTCGTTGTCGTCGCGATCGTCAGCCTGTTCATCGGGCAGCGCAGCGTCGGCATCATGGTGGCCGCCCTCGTCGTGCTCAACATCGTTCTGGGCACCCGTCAGGAGATGAAGGCGAAGGCGTCGGTCGACGCGCTCGCGAAGATGCAGGTGCCGCAGGCGAAGGTGATCCGCGACGGCAGCGTCCGCCTGGTGGATGCGACCACCCTGGTCCCCGGCGACATCGTCACCCTCGAAGCGGGCGACATGGTCCCCGCCGACGGGCGGCTACTGCGTTCGGCGACCCTCGAGACGCAGGAGGCGGCCCTCACCGGCGAGAGCGCCCCGATCGCGAAGGAGGCCGGCGCCGTCCTCGAGGCGGATACGACCCTCGGAGACCGCGTGAACATGGTCTTCCAGAACACCCAGGTAACCCGCGGGACGGCCACCATCGTGGTGACCGAGACCGGCATGGGTACCGAGATGGGCCGCATCGCCTCGATGCTCTCCGCCGTGGCCCCGTCGAAGTCGCCCCTGCAGCGGGAACTGGACTCCCTCACCGGCGTGCTCGGCTGGATCGCGTGGGGCGCGGTGGCGGTCATCGTCGTGTTCGGACTCGTGCGCGGGCAGGAGGTCGCCTCGGTCCTGCTCCTGGGCATCTCCATGGCGATCTCGGCCATCCCGACCGGCCTTCCCACCTTCGTGCAGGCGATGCTCTCCAACGGGTCGCGCCAGTTGGCCGAGCACAACGCGGTGGTCAAGAACCTCACCGACGTCGAGACCCTCGGCGCGACAAGCGCCATCAACTCCGACAAGACCGGCACGCTCACGATGAACGAGATGACGGTCGAGTCGCTTTACTACCTCGGCCAGTGGTACTCGGTCTCCGGCAGCGGGTACGCCAAGAGCGGCGAGATCCGTCACGCCGCCGGCAGCCCGGTTCCCGAGTTCCACCGCCTCGCCTACGGCCTGACGCTGTGCAGCGACGCGACCGTGTCGGATGACGGTGAGGTCGTCGGAGACCCCACGGAGGCCGCGCTGATCGTGCTGGCCGCCAAGATGGGCGTCGACGCCGAGCTCAGCCGCGCGCGGTACCCGCGCCTGGCGGAGGTGCCCTTCGACTCCGAGTACAAGTTCATGGCGACCTTCCACCGCGTGGACTTCGGCGAGGGCGAGGTCCAGGGGGCTTTCGTGAAGGGCGGGCCGGATGTCGTCCTCGCCCGATGCGGCACCGCCGCCACCCCGGACGGGGTGGTCCCGATCGACCGGCAGCGGGACGCGATCGTCGAGGCCAACCGATCGTTGTCGGAGAAGGGGCTGCGCGTCCTCGCGTTCGCCTACCGCCGGCTCGCCGACGACGCCGTGATGCCCGAGGACCCGATGGCCGCCGTGACGGATCTCACCTTCGTCGGCCTGGTCGGCATCATCGACCCGCTGCGTCCTTCGTCGAAGGAGGCCGTGCGGATCGCGCGCGAAGCGGGCATCGAGGTCCGCATGATCACCGGGGACCACGCCATCACCGCCGCGGCGATCGGCGCGAAGCTCGGACTCGGGACCGGTGCCGCAAGCGGCGCCGAGATCCAGGCGATGAGCGACGAGGAACTCACCCGGCGGCTGCCCGATCTGCACGTGTTCGGCCGTGTGACCCCGCAGGACAAGCTGCGCCTGGCCCGCCTCATGCAAGAAGACGGCGCCGTGGTCGCGATGACCGGCGACGCGGTCAACGACGCCGCCGCCTTGAAGCAGGCCGACATCGGTGTGGCCATGGGATCCGGCAGCGACGTGACCAAGCAGGCGGGGAAGATGATCCTCGTCGATGACAACTTCGGCACGCTGGTGGAGGCGGTGCGCCTCGGACGGGCGATCTACGACAAGGTCGTCACCTATGTGCGCTTCCAGATGTCGCAACTGTTCTCCCTCGTGCTGCTGTTCTTGACCGCGAGCGTGTTCGCGATCAACGAGGGTGTCCCGCTGACGCCGGTGATGGTGCTGTTCCTGAACTTCTTCATCACGATCTTCCCCGTCATCGTGATCATGATCGATCCGGCTCCGGACGGGATCATGCGCAAGCCCCCGCGCGACCCGCACAAGACCATCGCCAACCCGGGCGCGGTGGGCATGTGGCTGCTCTACGGGGGCACCCTGTTCCTGGCGACCCTCGTGCCGTTGCTGATCTACCCGGACCAGTTGAGCGCGTCCGAGCCGAACGCGCCGGTGACGATGTCGTTCGTGGTCATCGCGCTCGGGTCGGTGTTCGCGGGGCTGGTGATGCGGCACGACCCCGAAACGGGGCTCGGCTCGCCGATCCTCGGGGCGGTGAAGTGGCTGTCGATCCCGGCGGCGTTGACCGTGGCGGCGGTGGAGGTGGGCTTCCTGCAGAACTTCCTCGGCACCACCGGACTGGACGGCACCCAGTGGCTCGTCGCCCTGGGCCTCGCGCTCATCCTGCCCGTGGTCGTCGAACTCGAGAAGGCACTGCGCCGCCGTCGCCGCCGTGGAACTCAGTCCCACACCTGACGACACTGGGTTTCGCTAGAGTGGGGCGGAGCGAAAGGATGCCATGGACGACACCTCCCTCCCCGGCGAGCGCACGGCACGATACGACCTCGACGAGCGCCTCGGCACCGACTACTACGCGGTCTTCGCCGACCTCGACGCGGCCGACCGCGCCGTGTGGGATCGTGCGAAGACCCTGGTCGATGAGACCGCACCGCGGATGCGCGACGCGTGGGACACCGCGTCGTATCCCCTCGAGGTGGTGCGTCGCTTCGGGGAGCTCGATCTGCTGACCGACGGTATCGACCACCCCGATCTCACGCACATCTCGCCGCTGGCGGCGGGCCTGGTGAACATGGAGGTCTCGCGCGGCGACGGCTCGCTCGGCACCGTACTGGCCGTGCAGGGGGGCCTCGCCCTGCGAACCTTGGCCCTGTTCGGCAGTGCGCAGCAACAGTCGAGATGGCTACGGCCCCTCGCCCGCGCCGAGGTCCTCGGTGCCTTCGCGCTGACCGAGCCCGACCACGGCTCCGACTCGGTCTCCCTCGAGACCGTCGCGCGCCGCGACGGAGACCAGTGGGTGCTGCGGGGAACGAAGAAGTGGATCGGCAACGGCGCATCCGGCGGCATCACCTTCGTCTGGGCGCGCGTCGACGACGAGACCTCGGACGACCACGGTGCGGTCCGGTGCTTCCTGGTCGAGCAGGAGACACCGGGGTACACCGGGACGGTCATCACCGGCAAGGTCTCGCTGCGCGCCATCCATCAGGCCCACATCACCCTCGAGGACGTGCGCGTGCCGCACGACGCGGTCCTCCCCGGTACGCGGTCGTTCAAAGACGCCTCCGTCGTGCTCTATTCCACCCGCTCGGGGGTCGCGTGGTCGGCGCTCGGCCACGCCACCGCCTGCTACGAGGCCGCCCTGTCGTACGCACGCCAGCGCGTGCAGTTCGGCAAGCCGCTGGCGACGTTCCAGATGGTCCAGGAGCGCCTCGCACAGATGCTCGAGGAGCTCACCGCGATGCAGCTGTACTGCCGCCACCTGGCCGATCTCGAAGCCTCCGGCGGCCTCCGCCCGACGCAGGCGTCACTGGCGAAGTACCACAACACGCGGACCGCGCGTCGGATCGCCTCGACTGCGCGCGACCTGCTCGGCGGAAACGGCATCCTGCTCGAGAACGGCGTCATGCAGCACATGGCCGACATCGAGGCCATCCACACCTATGAGGGCACCGAAAGCATCCAGGCGCTGCTGATCGGCCGCGACATCACCGGGATGAGCGCCTTCGCCTGATCACGTTGCCGCCCGGATGCGCCGGCGCAAGGGGGCGCATCCGTGTCGGGCGAGTGGGTAGCCTCAACGACATGGGCCTCTTCCGCCGCGAACCACAGCACGTCCAGCTCGACCCGTCCCTCGCCGAGGAGCAGACCCGGCGCGCCCCGTGGCGCCTGTGGACCGACGGATTCGGTCGGCTCGCCACGCGCGCCGTGCAGATCATCGTCGTGGTGGTCGTCGTCGCCGCCGCGATCTGGGGGATGCGGCAGCTGACGGTCGTGGTCATCCCCCTCACGCTGGCGCTGATCATCGCGTGCGCGTTCTGGCCGGTGATGGGATGGATGCGCGCACGGGGGGTGCCCTCCATCGTCGCGACCCTCCTGGCGCTCCTGGCGACCGTCCTGATCCTCACCGGCGTCGGCTGGCTCATCGTCTGGGCCGTGCAGGACCAGTGGGACGAGCTCTACTCCTCCGCCCAGGACGGCATCTCGTCGGTCATCTCGTGGGCTCAAGACCTCCCGTTCGCGCCGACGCAGGACCAGATCGACGAATGGCTCGCCACCGCGACCGACTTCGTCACGAGCGCCCAGTTCGGATCCGGCGCGCTCGCGGGCGTCAGCGCGGTGGCCAACTTCGTCACGGGGTTCGTGCTGCTGGTGGTCATCCTGTTCTTCTTCCTCAAGGACGGCCCGCAGATGTGGGAGTTCCTGCTGCGGCCGTTCCGCGGCGACGACTACGTGCGTGCGCGCCGCATCGGCGACAAGACGGTGTCGGTGCTCGGCTCGTACGTGCGCGGCACCGCGACGGTGGCCCTCGTCGACGCGATCGGCATCCTCATCGGCCTGCTCATCCTGCAGGTGCCGCTGGCGATCCCCCTGGCCGTGCTGGTGTTCCTGCTCGCCTTCATCCCGATCGTCGGTGCGACCCTGGCCGGGACGCTCGCGGCGCTGGTGGCACTGGTGGCCAACGGCTGGGTCAACGCCCTGTTCGTGGTCGGTGTCGTGGTGCTGGTGAACCAGCTCGAGGGGAACTTCCTGCAACCGTTCCTCATGGGCCGCTCGATGAAGTTGCACGCATTCGTCATCCTGGTCGCCCTGACCGTCGGCACGGTGCTCGGCGGCATCGTCGGCGCGGTCCTCGCCGTGCCGATCGCCGCCGCGGTGTGGGGGGTCATCCAGGTCTGGGACGGCCCCGGCCGCCCCGCCCGCTGGGCGCGCCCGAAGGATCCGATCGAGGCCTGACGTGACCTACCAGATCCCGCAGCCGATGCTCGCGAAGTCGGTGCCGGCGGTTCCGGACCCGGCGAAGACGCCCGGAGGCCTCAGCTTCGAACCGAAGTGGGACGGATTCCGCGCGTTGGTGTCCTTCGACGGCGAGCGCGTCGAGATCGGCAGCCGCGGGGCGAAGCCCCTCACGCGCTACTTTCCGGAACTCGTCGAGGCGTTCGCCCGGATCCTCCCCGAGCCGTGCCTGATCGACGGGGAGATCGTCGTCCCCACCGGTCCGACCGGCGCGGAGCGTCTCGACTGGGAAGCCCTCACCCAGCGCATCCACCCCGCCGCCTCGCGCGTGACGATGCTGTCGGAGCAGACCCCGGCGATGCTCGTCGCGTTCGACCTCCTCGCCCGCGGCGACCGCGACCTGCAGCCGGAACCGTTCGGGGCGCGCCGCGCCGAGCTGGTCGATCTGCTGGGCGACGTGCCGCATCCGGTCCACGTGACCCGCACCACCGACGACCCGGACGCCGCCGAACAGTGGCTGGCGCAGTTCGAAGGCGCCGGCCTGGACGGTGTGATCGCGAAGCCCCTCGCCGAACCGTATGCACCGAACAAGCGCGCGATGTTCAAGATCAAGCACGCCCGCACCGCCGACGTCGTCACGTTCGGATATAGGGTGCACAAGTCGGGATCCGGTGTGGGCTCGCTCCTGGTCGGCCTGTACGACGGCGACGGGAAGCTGTGGAACGTCGGCGGGGTCGCCGCCTTCACGGACAAACGGCGACGGGAGCTCATCGACGAGCTCGAGCCCCTCGTCGTCCGGAACGACGACGGGGTGGCGGTGACCGGCGAGACCGAGAAGTCGAGGTTCTCGGGGGGTCGAGACGCGGGCTTCGTCCGTCTGCGCCCGGAACGCGTCCTGGAAGTTCGCTACGACCAGCTCGAGGGGCACCGCTTCCGCCACACGGTGCAGTTCGCCCGCTGGCGGCCGGACCGCGAACCGGCGTCGTGCACGTACGACCAGTTGGAAACGGTCGCCGCCTACGACCTGGGTGACGTCCTCGTCTGACCGCTCACTCGGCTCGAGGCGGGGTGAATTCGATCACGGGGATCACCGCGTCGCCGCCGGCGATGCTGTCCATCGCGCCCTTGAGGTGCTTCCAGGCCGTGGGGTTCGCCAGCGCGTACTCGGCCAGCACACGGTCGCATTCGTCTCCGGACAGGATGCGCACGTGCGCCGGAACGCGGCGAGCCCTCCCCGTGGACAGGTACGCGACGCCGTTCGCGACGAGGTTCTTGTACCACTGCGACCGGGTCCCGAACCCCGACGCGACCCGGATCACGTTGCGTTCGCGCGAGATGATCTCGACCACGACGTATCGCGGCTCGCCGCTGGAGCGCCCGAGGTGCTCGATCATGACGAACCGGCCCCCGAGCATCCACCCGAGCCCATGGCGGTACATCGGGATCGGCAGCCTCATCAGCCACGGCGTGGCGAGCAGGCGCGCGAACACGCGGTCGAGCAGGGGCGCCTGCGCGTCGGTCATGACCGTCCTTCCATGAGCGGTGTGTCGATGAGCCTAGCGATCCTTCTTCGCCCGACTCGGCTGCACCCGGGGCGGCTCGCCCGGCATCTTCGGGAAATCCGGCGGGAACGGCAGCTCGCCGAGTCCGGCGTCGAGGTCGCGCGCCCACCACTCCAGCAGAGTGTCGATCCGTCCGGGCCGTGAGGCGAGGTCCGCCCAGGGATCGCCGACCCTCGCGATCCGCTCCGGGATGCTCCGCAAGGTGAACGACGCGGGGTCGACGCCGACCTCGAGCTCCTCCCACGTGACCGGGGTCGACACCGGCGCGCCGGGTAGCGCCCGCGGGCTGTAGGCGCCGGCCATCGTGCGGTCGCGATTGGCCTGGTTGAAGTCGACGAACACCCGGTCGCCGCGCTCCTCCTTCCACCATGCCGTGGTGACCCGATCGGGAAGGCGTCGCTCGAGCTCGCGGCCGACGGCGATGACGGCGTGCCGGACGTCGAGGAACTCGTGGGTCGGCTCGATGGGGCAGAACACGTGGATTCCCCGGCTGCCACTGGTCTTCACCCAGGGCTCCAGCCCCGCGTCCCGGAGCACGGCGCGAAGCTCGGGTGCCACCGCCGCGGCGTCGTCGAAGTCGGTGGCGCCGTGGGGGTCGAGGTCGATGCGCAGCTCGACCGGCCGGTCGGTGTCGGCGGCGAGGGACGCCCACGGGTGGAACACGACGGTGTTCATCTGCACCGCCCATACCGTCGCGGCCGGTTCGGTGAGCACCAGTTGCGGATGCCTGCGCCCGCTGTTGTAGGTGACGGTCACGGCTTCGACGAAATCCGGCGCACCCTTGGGCGGGTTCTTGGAGTAGAAGCGCTCACCGTCGATGCCGTCGGGGAAGCGTTCGAGGGAGACGGGGCGATGGCCGTTCGCGTTGAGGAACGCCCCGGAGACGGCGATCATGTACTCGGCCAGGTCGCGCTTGGTGATCCCCGGATCCGGCCACAACACACGCCGCGGGCTCGACAACCCGACCTCTCGGTCGCCGTGCGGTCCGGGGACGGTGAGGGTGATGCGCTCGGACGCCATGTCCCGACCCTAGGGCGAGCCCCGCACTCGACGAAACCACCCCGATGTCACGGAACCACCCCGTTGTGGCGCCGATTCGGGTGGACTCGACGAGAAGGGGCGGTTTCGTGCCGGCATGCGGGTCAGGCGAGCGCGATGACCGAAGCCAGCTGGTCGCGACTCAGCCGGATCCACGGACCCCCCGGGTCGATGACGATGCCGCCGATCTCGGGGTCCGCGGTGAGGGCACCTGCCAGCTGCGCGGCCGTCACCGGTGCCGGCTGGTCTTTGCGCTTCATCGCCGCGACCTCGAGCGGGTGGGTGAACACCTCCAGGTACCGCGTGCCGTCGTCGGCACGGCCCTGGGCGATGCCCATCTTCTCGCCGTCGGGCGCCTTGCCCACCGCGACCCAGAGACGGGCTCCGGGGATCGCCTCGACGACCGCCTCGGGGGTGGAGTCGGTGCGCGGACTCGACAGCAGCGTCTTGACGGCGAGCTTCTCGTCGGCCTGCTCGAGCATCTTCTCGATCAGCTCGCGCGGCACGACCGCCCGCGCGGGGGCGGAGGCCGGGTCGATGATGAGTCCGGCGTAGGTGCCGCTGAGCACGTACTTCAGCACGGCGGAGACCGGCTGGCCGACCGCCGAGGTCTGCGCGTCGTTGTCGGCGGCGAGACTCTTCTGCAGGGCCGCTCCGCTGCTGTAGGCGAGCACGAACTGCTTCTCGCCGATCTTCGTGACCGCCAGCGGCAGGTTCTTGCCCTCCGAGAGCAGCGCCCGGGCATCGCCCTTGACACGGAGGAAGAGATGCCCTTGGAGCAGCTGTCGGGCGACCTCGAGGAGACCGTCGGCCGGCGCGGTGTCCGGGAGCTTTTTGATCGCCTCGCGGATGGGCACGTTGTCACGGACCCCGGGGATCGACTCGGCGCGCGCCGGACCGCCCTGCTTCGGGGCCGCCGTGGCGTTGTCGGGCCCGCCGGACCGCGCCGCCTGAGCGTCGGCCACCATCGATGACGAGGCGTCCGCCCCGCGCGGGGCGGTCGGCGGGGCCTGCCCGCCACCGAGGCCGCGGAAGGACGACATCGAGATGTTCACCGACGCGGCCGCTTCTGCCGTGTCGGCCTCCGGGCTCGACGTGGCGTCGTCATCGGTCTTCGGGGCGTCCGTCGACTCCGTCGGCTCGGAGGCTCCCTCGCGGGAACGATCGGGCTCGGAGTCTTCGCGCTTGCGGCGGGAGAAGAAAGCCATCCCCTCGAGACTATCCCGTGGTCGGCGCGGAGCCACCCGGATGCGGCGTGCTCTCAGCCGATCTTCTCGATCGGCGCGATCTTCACCAGGAGCTTTTTGGGACCGACCGCGTCGAACCGCACGTGCGCGACGCGCTTGGCCCCCTCACCGGTGAGGGTGTCGATGCGTCCCTCGCCGAAGTCGTCGTGACGGATGCGGTCCCCGGGGGCGAGCACCATGTCGCCGTTGTCGCGGACTTTCGAGGGGATGCGGTTGGTGAACTTCTCCAGGCCCGCCTTCGGTTCCCGACGTCCCAGCGGCGCGAGGTCGTCGCCGTAGCGACCGCCGCCCCCGCCTCGAGAGGACCTCCCGCGGGCGTTGAGCGCCCGCGAGCGGGTGCCGCCACGGGAGTTGACATCGCCGGGCGACTGGCGCCAGTGCAGCAACTCCGCCGGGATCTCCTGGAGGAAGCGGCTGGGCATCGCGACGGTGACCTCACCGAACTGCGCCCGAGTCATCGCCAACGACAGGTAGAGGCGTTTGCGGGCGCGGGTGATGCCGACGTACAACAGTCGCCGCTCTTCCTGCGGTCCGCCGGGCTCACCCGCCGAGATGCGGTGCGGGATCAGATCCTCTTCGACGCCGGTGAGGAACACGGCGTCGTACTCGAGACCCTTCGCGGTGTGCAGCGTCATCAGCGACACCGACCCCGACGCGTCGTCGAGATCGTCGGCGTCGGCGACCAGTGCGACTTCCGTGAGGAAGTCGATGACGGTCCCCTCCGGGTTGTTGCGGGCGAACTCACGGGCGACCGCGACGAGCTCGTCGAGGTTCTCCAGACGGGCCTCGTCCTGAGGGTCGCGACTGGCGCGCAGGGCATCGGAGTACCCGGACCGGTTCAGCAGGAGCTGCAGGCCCTCGGCCACCACGGTCGGCGGCGCGATTTCTCCGGAGCGCGGCAGCATGAGGTCGGACGCCTCGGCGATCACCGCGTCGAGTTGCGTGATCGCCGCCTGGATCTTGGGGCCGACGCCCAGTGCGGAGGCGTTTGCGAGGGCGTCACGGAACGTGATCTGCTCGTCGGCGGCGTACCGGGCGATCGCGGTCGCGGTGACCTCCCCGATCCCCCGGCGCGGCTTGTTCAGGATGCGACGCACCGCCATCTCGTCGGCGGGGTTGGCGACGGCGATGAGGTAGGCGAGGGCGTCCTTGATCTCGGCGCGCTCGTAGAACTTGGTCCCCCCCATGATCTTGTAGGGCAGTGCGGCCCGGATGAAGATCTCCTCGAGCGCGCGGGACTGGCTGTTCGTGCGGTAGAACACCGCGATCTGGGAGTAGTCCAGGCCGTCGCGGTGCAGTCGCTCGATCTCATCGGCGACGAACTGCGCCTCGTCGTGTTGAGAGTACCCGGTGAACCCGACGATCTGCTCCCCCGCGCCGACGTCGGTCCACAGCTTCTTCTCCTTGCGGTCGAAGTTGTTGCCGATGACCGCGTTGGCGGCCGAGAGGATGTTCTGCGTCGACCGGTAGTTCTGCTCCAGCAGCACCACCTTGGCGCCGGGGAAATCCCGCTCGAACTCGCTGATGTTGCGGATGTCGGCACCGCGGAATGCGTAGATCGACTGGTCCGAGTCGCCCACCACCGTCAGCGACGCCGCGTCGCCCTCAGCGGGCTCGGCGTCCCAGATCATCATGCCTCCGCCGCCGTCGACGGGCTCGGCGTCGGCGCCCGGCGGGCGGGTGAGCTCGTGGATGAGCGCGTATTGGGCGTGGTTGGTGTCCTGATACTCGTCGACGAGGATGTGCCGGAACCAACGCCGGTAGACGTCGGCGACGGTCGGGAACGCCCGGAACAGGTAGACCGTCTGCGCGATCAGGTCGTCGAAGTCGAAGGCGTTCGCGCGCTGCAACGCCCGCTGGTAGTCACCGAAGACCTCGACGAAAACCCGCTCGGCGGGGTCGCTCATGTTCGCCTGGCGTGCGTACGACTCCGCATCGGCCAGCTCGTTTTTGAGTTTGGAGATCTTCGACTGGACCGCCGCGGGGGTCAGCCCGAAGGCGTCCGCCTCGTGCTCTTTCACGAGCCTCTTGATGAGCGCCCGGGAGTCTCCGGAGTCGTAGATCGTGAACGCGCGGGTGAACCCGAACTGTTCGGCCTCCCGGCGCAGGATGCGCACGCAGGCGGAGTGGAAGGTCGAGATCCACATGCCGCGGGCACGGTCTCCGATGAGCTGCTCGACGCGCTCGCGCATCTCCCCCGCGGCCTTGTTCGTGAAGGTGATCGCGAGGATCTGACTCGGCCACGCCTCACGCGTGCGCAGCAGACTCGCGATGCGGTGGGTGAGCACGCGGGTCTTCCCGGAGCCGGCACCGGCCACGATCAGCAAGGCCTTGCCGCGGTAGGTCACCGCCTCACGCTGGGGCGGATTGAGCCCCTCGACGAGGTCCGCGTCGACGCGGCTCTCCCCGGGACGGGGACCGTGGTCGGCGCCGACGATCAGGGGCATGGATGCCGCGTCGGAGGCGGCCGGAGAGGCGTCGGTCATTGCGCCACCAGTCTACGGCGCCCCACCGACATCGCCTCGGGCGTCACCGCAGCGCGCGGCGGGCCTCGCCGATGCGGGCCAGGGGCTTCTTCAGGGCCGGGGGCCCGCCCGCGGCCTGCTCGCGCGCCGCGCGGACGATGTCGTCGTAGACCTCGGTCGGCTCGCCGGCCCGGCCGGCCAGGACCGCCTCGCGCTCGACGAACCGGGCGAAGCTTCGGGCGTCGCGGTGGGCGCCCAGCCGATCGTGCACGATGTCGCCCGCCTCGGCGAGGGCGGTGACCTCGCCGGGATGCAGGTCGGGCGCGGCGGCCGCGATCGCCTCGGAGATGTAGCGCAAGCGGCGCCCCGCCTTGCGCAGCGCGTGCAGCGACGCGTCCGTCCCGTCGCGCGCGTCGGCGCGGCGGCCGACCCGACGCGCCTCCCGTCGCAACACGTCGATCGCCGGTCCCTCCGCAGGCGATGCGCCGTCCTCGACGCGGCTCTCGGCCACGAACGCCTCCAGCAGCCGGGCCCGTTCACGGGCGCGGCGGAGGTCGGCCAGCTGCACGAGTCGCGCGTGCGCGCGTGCGTACTCCACGCGCGGCGCCTCGACGAGCCGCTCGAACGCCGGACCGTCGCCGACGTCGCGCTCGACCAGCGCCGTCTCGGCGGCGGCGGCGAGCACCTCCAGATCCCGGGCGACGCCCAGCTGACTGCCCCACTGGGCGTAGAGCACGCGCAGGCGCTCGGCGGCCGGCTCGTCCAGCACATCCCGGAAGCCCGCGAGCACGCTGCGTAGCCGCCGCACCCGGGTGCGATGCTGGTGGAGCGCGTCGGGCAGGTCTTCGAGCATCGGTGCACGTGTCGCCTCGAGCTCGTCCGCGGCGGTGCGCAGGATCCGCGCGAGGAGGTCGTCGGAGCGAAGGCCGGACGGGCGCGTCATGGCACTCACTCTAGGGGCGCGTCACCGCCGGCAGGCCGTCCACGGGGAGGCTGACGGTGAACTCCGACCCCGCGCCGGGTTCGCTGCGCACGGTGACGTCGCCGCCGTGGGCGCGCGCGATGCGCCGGGTGAGGGTGAGTCCGAGGCCGGTCCCGGTGTTGCGTCGCGCCAGCGACGAGTCGATCTGCACGAACGGTTCGAACACCGCCTCGATCATGTCCGGCGCGATGCCGATCCCGTCGTCGCGCACGACCAGCGCGAGCATCCGGTCACGCCGCTCGACCGTCACGTCGACGCGTCCTCCGACGGACGTGAACTTCACGGCGTTGCCGAGGAGGTTGATGAGCGCCTGGACGACCCGTCGACGATCGGCGGTGATGGGCGGGAGCACCGGCGGTGTCGTCACGTGGAGGGTGAGCCCACGCTGATCGGCCATGTCGCGCACGACGGAGACCGCCTCGTGGACCGCATCGACGACATCGACCTCGACCGCATCGAGGGTCAGGCCCTCCGCTTCGGATTTCGCCGCGTCGAGGATGTCGTTGATGATCCCGAGGAGATGCCGTCCGCTGCGTTCGATCCTGCGGACCGCGTCGAGCTGGTTCTCGGCGAGGTCGCCGTAGATCCCCCGGCCGAGGATGGAGGCCAGTCCGATCACGGAGTTCAACGGCGTGCGCAGTTCGTGACTCATCCCCGCAAGCAGGTCGTCCTTGGCGCGGGCGGTCCGCTCGGCGGTGTCGCGTGCACGACGCAGCTCCGACTCGATGGCCTTGCGTTCGGCGATGTCGCGGCCGATGAGAGCGGTCACCGGTGATCCAGACACCGTCGCACGCACGACGGTGACCTCGACGTCGACTTCGGCGCCGTGCACCGTCCGCACCGACAGCGCGATCGCGCCGCCGGTCTCCAGCGCCGTCATCGTCCGTTCCCGGTATTCGCGCCCGGTGCCCTGCGGCAGCAGTCGCCGCAACGGGGAACCGATCAGGTCCTCCCGCGTCGTGTCGAACATCTCCGCTGCGGCCGCGTTGGCCCCCTGGATCACACCGTCGTCGCCGAATGTGAGCATCGCGTCGGCCGCTTCGGCGAAGATCGCCCGCGCGAGCTGCGTGATGTCCTTCTCCCGTTGCTCCGCAGAGCGGCGCTCGTCCTCGGCCTCCGTCGCGGCGATGAGGCTTCCGGCGGCGGCGGCGACCGGTGTGAGGTATTCGATCGCCCAGTCGTCGAATCCGCCGGCGGCGTTGGCCAGCGCGATCACCCCGAAGACCGCCCCGCCGCGCACGATCGGCACCGCGACGATGCTGTGGAGGTCTTGGACGGTCTCGGGCACGCCGGAGGCCGCGACACCCGGGTCGTTGGACAGCAGCGGCATCCGCGTGGCCACGACATGCCCGAGCGGATTCCCCTCGACCGGGATCTCGCACATCAGCCGCCCGTCGGGGAGGGTGGTGCTCCCCTGGCGCCGGTCCCAGTGGAACCGCGAGGTCGCCCAACTGCGCAGGTGGGCGACCTCGGCGTCGCCGCGCACGTCCGCGATGATGCCGTGCTCGGCCCCCAGGGAGTCCATGAGTGCGTGGAGCACGTTGTCGAAGAGCGCGGCGAGGGCGTCGCCGGCGAGGAAGCTGGTCTGCATCGAGGTGACCGCGTGCAGGAGCGCGTTCGAGCGCGTCAGCTCGTGGTCTGCGCGGGTGAGGCTGGAGATGTCCTCCATGACCCCCTCGAAGAAGGCGACCTCGCCGTCCGGACCGGGGACGGACCGCGAGCGGACCCGCACCCAGACGGACGAGCCGTCCAGGCGGCGTAGTTCGAGTCGTTCCGCCGGCACCGCCTCCCCGGCGAGTGCGCGGTCGAGCAGGAACTCGCGGCGCGTCGGCTCGGCGTACAGATCGCGCACGCTGACGCCGGCCAGTTGCTCGAACGATGCGGCGCCCAACAGCTGGACGAGGGCGTCGTTGCCGGCGACGAATCGTCCCTCGACCGTGGTGCGGTACACC
Source organism: Microbacterium sp. (assembly GCA_002703245.1). Classification (GTDB taxonomy): domain Bacteria; phylum Actinomycetota; class Actinomycetes; order Actinomycetales; family Microbacteriaceae; genus Microbacterium; species Microbacterium aquimaris. Next base: position 20,045 of record NZTV01000079.1, on the reverse strand, counting down.
GCGACGGGCAGTCCCGCGACGATGTCGCCGAGTACCGACGAGTCGACTCCCGGCATGTCAGTCCTGCGCGTCGAGGGTCTCGGTCATCACCCGTGCGAGCTGATCGAACTCGAGCGGCTTGTTGAGCACGGCGTGTCCGAGCGAGGCGGCGCGGTTGAGCACATCGGCGCTCTGCGATGCGGTGACGAACACGACGCGCATCTTCTCGAGCCCTTCGATCGCCGGCAGGCGACGAGCCACCTCGAGGCCGTCGATTCCGGGCATCATGACATCGAGGAAGAGCAGGTTCGGCTGTTGCGCCCCGCACGCCACCAGGCCCTCCCAGCCGTCCAGCGCGGCGCCGACGGTCACCGACGCGTCGACGTGTCGGGTCGCGGCACGCACGATCTCCGAGGTGACAGGGTCGTCGTCGATGACGAGCACCGACAACTCGGCGCGGATGCCGAGGGATTCGGCGAGGTCTTCGAGCTCCCGGCGCCGTGCCGGATGCGGCTCGCTGCGCCCGCGCTCCCAGGAGTTGACGGTCGGGTAGGACACTCCGAGGCGACGGGCGAGGCCCTCCTGGGTGTCGCCGTTCGCGCCGCGGATGCGGGAGACGAGTTCGGATGTCGTGAGCACGGGATGAGCATACAAGACTTTATGAAGTTTCATGCGAGGGGTGGGCGAGGGAATCGTCGATGCCGGCACCGCGCGACACGCGGACGATGTCCGCGTGTCGGAAGCCGGCAGGGTCCGCATCCGAGGGAGCGGGCGGTGGTCGCATGACTGGGGGCATTGGACCCCGCACGCTCGACCTGCGGAGGGCCCGGGCATCGCACCGGGTACCGGCATCGACGAAGACGGCCGGGCGCGCCGCACGCACGCCCGGCCGGATACGCGACGAAAACGGCGGGACTGCCTGATGGGGGGTTCGGCAGTAAGGCTCAAGGCCCTCCCCCTCCGTCGATGTCCGTCACGATCTCTTCGAGCATACATAACTTTATAGCGGCTCATAGTGTCGTTGTCAGAGCTTTTCCCGAAGAGCACGACAAGATGGGGGCATGCGTCTTCTCCTCAACATCATCTGGCTCGTCCTGTCGGGCTTCTGGATGTTCCTCGCCTACCTGCTCGCGGGTGTGCTGCTGTGCATCCCGATCATCACCATCCCCTGGGCGATCGCGTCGTTCCGCGTCGGCCTCTATGCCCTCTGGCCCTTCGGCCGCACCATCGTCGACAAGCCCGGCGCCGGCGTCGGCTCCTTCCTCGGCAACGTCATCTGGGTCGTCTTCGCGGGGATCTGGCTCGCGATCGGCCACATCGCGACCGGTATCGCCATGTGCCTGACCATCATCGGTATCCCGCTCGGCATCGCCAGCTTCAAGCTCGTGCCGATCTCCCTCATGCCCCTGGGCAAGGACATCGTCGACGTCGAGCAGGCACGCGCCGTGCCGGTCGTGCGCTCCTGAGGGCGCGACCGGGCGTCAGCGGGTGACGGTGCCGCGCGGAGGGCGCTTCAGCTGCGTCGCGAGCGCCCAGCCCGACGCGACGAAGACCCACACGAACAGGGCGAACACGACGGCGACGTAGACCGTCCGCGACACCGGGTCGGCCCACACCGTGCTCCAAAAGCCCCCGGGACCGGCGACGGACATGGCCGAGAGCACCACGACGCAGCGACCGACCAGCGCACCGCCGGCGGCGGCGAACACCGGCCACGGCGACCTGCCCCACGCGAGAAGACGAAGCGAGACGGCGAACACCGCCCACGCCAGCAGAGTGACCACCAGCTCCGTGAGGGCGAGGAACGAGGCCTGCACGACGCTCGCGCCGACCAGCAGCGCGGCGGGGACGCCGAAGGTCAGCCGACGATCCAGCGGCAGCATCCCGAGCGTCGATTCGCGAGCGCGCCAGGGGCGCGTCGAGGACAACCAGGTCGATCGCGCGGCGGCGGCACCGGGCCGCCGCACCAGGCGGGTCCGGGCGGCGAGCATCCCGATCACGAGCCATGCCGCGGCCAGGGCCAGCAGACCACGGGCGACCCAGGCCATGGCGGCGTCGCGTTCTGCCCGCTCCTGCGCGGTGACCGGATCGAACGACGCCTGCTCGAGGACGCCCACCCAGCGACGCAGATCGGGTTCGGGGACGACCACCGCGAAGACCGCGCCGAGCGCGAGGAGGACCAGGAGGGTGGCCACAGCGAGGATGCCTCGCCGTGCCGCCGTTGTCATGTGATCACGGTAGCCGATGCGCGGTGCCGCTCATTACCACAGCAACCCGGTCGCCGCGATGTCGGAGTTTCGCGCCGATTCTCCGACGCCCGGGACCGGGTCACCCCCGGAACAGGTCCACGCCCAGGTCGGGATGATCGACGAACACGCCGTCGACGCCGGCGTCTCTGAGCAACGCCCACTCGCCCTGCCAATCGCCCCGGGCGGAGCGGTCGAGCCCGCTGCGGAACTGCGGCGTGAGGAAGGCGTTCTCGGGACGGCAGGTCCAGGTGAACACCGACAGTCCGCGCGCATGGGCGTCGGGGATGATCCGCGAGCGATCGGTGACGCGACCCCGCGTGTCCGGAGCCAGCAGCATCCGTTTGTGCACGCTGATCCCGTCGACGGCGCCGCGCAGGCCGTCGAGTCCTTCCGGTGCGGCCAGCGAGGCATAGGTCGCGGCGTCGACGCCGTCACGCGCCACGAGATCCGCGGGTGCACCGGATGCCTCCAGCAGATACACGAACGTCGCCGACACCCCACGGGCCCGCACGTGGCCGAGCACGGTCTGCTCGAACGACTCGATCGTCAGCGGCGGCGCCCCCTCTCCCCAACCTGCGGCACCGAGTTCGGTGGCGACCAGCTCCGCGAGATCCCACCCCCGCCCGGCGAAGAACGTCGCGTGTTTGATCTCGAGGACCACGCCGACCTCTCCGCCGCCGCGCACCCGCACCAGATCGAGCACGTCGCGCAGGCGCAGCACCGGATCCCGGTCGTCGTGCGCGGCACTGCCTGGACGCAGCTTCGGCAACCGCTCCCGACAGCGCAGGGTCGACAGCTCCTCCCACGTGAAGTCCTCGACGAACCAGCCCGACCACGGGACCCCGTCGATCAGCTTCGTGGTGCGTCGGTCGGCGAACTCCGGCCGGTCGGCGACGTCCGTCGTGCCGGAGATCTCGTTCTCGTGACGGACGACCAGCACGCCGTCGCGGCTGACGACCACATCCGGCTCGACCGCGTCGACACCCATCGCGAGGGCGAGTTCGTACGCCGAGCGCGAGTGCTCGGGACGATATCCGGATGCGCCACGATGGCCGATCACGAGGGGACGGGACACGTGTCCAGGCTACGGGGACCGGCCCGGCGCCCCACCGACGCGGGGACCGTTCATAGCCCTCTCACAGCCGCCCGCCTCCCGCGGAATATCGCGGGTCGGTTAGTGTTGAACAGCAGCACGATGCTGTGAAACCCGCGACTTTGGAGTGTGAGAGCAGTGGCCCTCAACAACCCCGCATTCAACAACCCGGCGTTCCAGGACTCGCGCGCGGTGCAGAGCTACCCGGGAGGTGCGAACGCCGCGAACCTGGGCGGTGCGACCTCGACCGCGCAGCGCGCAGGCACCGACGCCGCCGCCCAGGCCCACCTGGAGGGCATGTACGCCGCACCGCCGGCCGGATCGACCGACACCGGCCGCATGACCGTCGAGGACACCGTCGCCAAGACGGTCGGCCTCTTCGCGATCCTCCTGGTCGGTGCCGTCGCCGGATGGCTGTGGACGATGTCCCCGGTCACGGCGCAGAACCCCGTCCCGACCGCGCTGCCGATGATCATCGGCGGTCTGGTGGGCTTCGTCCTGTCGCTCGTGGTGATCTTCACGTCCCGCAAGAAGGTCCGCCCCGGCCTGATCTTCGCCTACGCCGCGGCGGAGGGCCTGTTCGTCGGTGGCATCTCGGCGTTCTTCGAGTTCATCTACCCGGGCATCGTCACCCAGGCCACGCTCGGCACCCTCGTGGTCGTCGGCGTCACCCTGGCCCTGTTCGCCAGCGGCAAGATCCGCGCCTCGAAGCGTGCGACCAAGATCTTCCTGATCGCCATGGTCGGCTACCTCGTCTTCTCGCTGGTCAACGTGGGCCTCATGCTGTTCGGCGTCACCGACAGCGCCTTCGGCCTGCGCAGTGAAGTGACGATCTTCGGCATCCCGCTCGGGGTCATCATCGGGCTGCTCGTGGTCATCATGGCCGCGTACTCGCTGGTGCTGGACTTCGACCAGATCCAGCAGGGCGTGCGCAACGGCGCACCCCGTCAGATGGGCTGGCTCGGCGGCTTCGGCATCATGGTCACCGTCGTGTGGCTCTACGTCGAGATCCTGCGCATCATCGCCATCGTGCGCGGCGGTGAGTGACCTCTCCCCGCGTCGCATGGAGGGCCGTCCCGATCGGGGCGGCCCTTCGTCGTTCCCGGGCCCAGAATCCGACCGCACTCTCTCGATGTCGAGCGATCATCACGTGGGTCCCTTGTCGCCGTGCGATCAGAGGAGGATCCTGGAAGGACACAGCGGGAAGGAGAACGTCATGACACCCTCCACCCTCCACCGGCTGACCACCGCCGAGTGCTGGACCCATCTGGAGACCGAGAGCGTCGGCCGGCTCGCGATCGTCCGAGACGACGGCGGCCCCGACCTCTTCCCCGTCAACATCGCCGCCCACGAGGGCGCGGTGTATTTCCGCACTGCGTCGGACTCCAAGGTCGTGCGTTTGACCGCGCACCCGGCCGCGGCGTTCGAGGTCGACGGACACGACGACCACGGCTGGTGGAGCGTCGTGGTGCGCGGTCATGCGGAGCGCATCGCCGATCCCACCGAGATCGAACGCAGCGGCGTCTCACGCCTGCTCACGGCGAGCCCGCGGTACAAGCCGCACGTGTTCCGTCTCACCCCGGACGCGATCACCGGGCGCCGTTTCGAGGACCGCGACGTCGTGCGGGCTCCCACCCACACCTCCGTCGTCGACGCCCAGTCCGGTGAACCCGCCGGCACGAAGACGGGTTCGCCGCCACACGAGCGGCATGAGGCCCCGCAGCGCATCCCGTCGCACCGGCCCTACTGAGGCGCGCGGAAGCGCTGACGCGCGCCGGATGACGGTCATCGCGACGATGCGCCACGCAGCCGGCGACCTGTCACGATTCGACACACTCCTCACCGTGTCGGTCGCGGCCGCTAGCGTGGGGACATCGCGGCGATCCGGGCGGCCCCGGGCGACGGTTCATACCCGATCGTGCTGCGGGTTCGACTCCCGCCGTCGCGTCCATTGAGTGAAGCAAGAGATTCCCAGGTCAAGGCATATTTCCGACTCCCACGCGGAGCCCCGAAACGGCGATTTGCCCACATTTTGCCCACACTTTTTGTGGGCACACACGCGATCAACCATCTCGAACCAGCTCCCCGAACGCTGTTTCAGGAGCGCGCGATCGCAGCAGCGCGAGCCGCATGGAGTGATGCCGACACCGTGTCGAGGTCGTCGTCGAACAGGTCGGCGTAGACGTCGAGGGTCATTGCGGCGGACGCGTGTCCCAGCATCCGCTGCACAGCTTTCACGTTCGCGCCTGAGCTGATCGCGAGGGATGCGGCGGTGTGGCGCAGGTCGTGGATTGTCATGCGTTCGAGGCCGGCATCTTCGAGCGCCGTCATGAACCAGGAGCGTGATGCTCCAGAGGATCGCGGGCGCCCGAAGTAGACGCTGCCGTCTCCGAACAGGAGCATCTCGCGCGTCTTGCCCTCGCAGAGCTTGGCGATCGGCAACTCGAGGAACTCGGGGTAGGGCACGGAGCGCACCTCGTGTGTCTTCGGCGACCCGACGTGGATGTCGGCGCCGACGCGAACGGCGTTCTCGTTCACGGCGAGGCGCCGACGCAAGGCATCTACGTCGCGCACCCGCAACGCTGTCAGCTCGCCCCAGCGCAAGCCGGTGTAGGCGGCGACGTACACGAGTGTCGAGTTCTCGCCAGCGGCCGCCGCGAGCCGCTCGATCTCTTCGTGACTGAGGTATCGGTGAGCCTTGCGATGCTTGCGCGGGAGGTTGTCGACGCCGCGGGCGGGATTGTGCGGAATGCGGCGATCCTTCACCGCGATGTCGAGCACGGACGCCAGCACCCCGTGGGCGCGGATCACCACGGTCGCACTCTTCGACCGGGCGCCCTGACCGCGCGTTCGCGTGTGGTCGCGCCGGTTCGTCTTGGCCGTGCCGGCGGCGAGCTGCGACACCCATGTGCGCACGTCGCTGTGGGTGACGGCCGACACCGGCGTCGACCCCCACCGCGGCATGACGTACACGCGCCAGGCATCATCGAGGGCTCGGTAGCTGGAAGGCTTCAGGCGCGATCGCTTGGCCTCGAGCCACCCGGGGCCGAGCTCCGCGACTGTCGTGCGCGCCCGCGCCGGCTCGATGTATTCCCCCGTGGCCTTCGAGACCTCGACGGTGGCGAGGAAGAGATCGGCGTCGCGCTTGGTTCGGAAGCCGCGCTTGTCGGTCTGTCGATGGTCGGGCGTGCGATACCGCACGCGGTAGCGCTTGCCGCGGGCGGTCTCGTACGCCTCAATCGTTCCCACGCGATTTCTCCCGCTCGATCGCTTTCGCCGCCGCGACGTCCTCGCGCTCGACGAGCGCCCGGATGTCGTCCGCAGGGATGTGGTTGCGCGCGTTGGAGTCGTCCATCTGCTCGCTGAGGTGCTGGCTCTGGAAGGGCGAGATCGCTGCGGCGAGCCGGCGCGCCGCCGCACTGTGCTCGGTACTCGTCATGTACCCCGCGGCCCGAGCGCGCGCAATCCAGTTCGTCGCCGTGCGTTGCTTCAGCCCGATCGAATCTGCCACGGCTTGCGCCGGGTTCTCGCCGGATATCTCTGCGATCCGGTAGATCAACGCCGTCAGGAGCATCTCGTCAGCGTCCGACAGCGTGAACTCCGGGAAGCTCTTCAGCCCGCCACGACTGCGAAGGCTCCGCAGCCGGGTGAGACTGATCGCCCACGACGGCACCGCTGCCGGGATCGCCTGCTTCGCGATGGCATGCACCTGCACCGTGCGGAAGAAGGCGCCCGAGACTTCAAGCGGATGCTCCGCACGGTCCAGGCCGAATGCGGCGACCTCGAACCGTCCAGTGGTTTCCGCGTACTCGACTCGGAGAGTGGCGATCACCTCCTGACTCTCTTCGAGGGCAGCAACCTGGTCTGCGCGGACACGCGCCCAACCCTTCACGACCGGTCGCAGCGGTATCCCGGGCGGCACGAGGATGCTCGCGCCTGACGGGCTGAACTGCGCCGCTTGGTTCGATGGGTAGGTCGTCATGCATGCATGATGCCACATCATGCGCCCCATTGACATGCGTACGCAATGGCCATACTGTTTGCGTATTGGTGACATGGTGACGCAAGGAGAATGGGATGGATGCCGACGACAACGATTGGCTGACGCTGAGCCAGGCGGCGACACTCATGCGGATGACCAAGGCCGCGATCGCGCAACTGCGCTATCGCGGTGTCGGTCCGAAGTTCTACCGCCTGTCTGCGAAGACGATCCTGTACAAACGGTCCGAGGTGGTCGCCTGGATGGAGAGTCGCGCGTGCACGCGGACGGATGACGTGCTCGCGAGCAACTGAAAGCCGCGCTACGAAATCGCCGGGCGCGACGACGAGTTGCCGCCAGCTCTGTATGCACCGAGCATGCGCCCGGTCAGCGTCCGCATCGCAACAGAGACTTGAGCGGGGTCTTCGACGCCGGCGCGATCGTCGATCGCGAGCTTCGAGAGCGGTGAGCTCTCGGTCAGTTGACCGTCGAGCCAGTCAAGCGCGGCCGTCACGATGGGAAGAATCTCAGGCCGCTGGCTGGTCAGATCCTGCAGCGAACGGCCGATCGATTCAGCGGAGATGTTCCGTAGCAGGCGCAGGAGATCACCGGCATCCTTCGACGACAGCCGGTCACGCCGGTCAGCATCGACACGCTCCTGAATCTTAATCGCCTTCGCGATCAGGAGCGCCGCGGGGCCCGCTACCCGTGCGTGGATGACGCGTGGATCGCTCGGCTCCAGTGCCGCCAGCGCCATCGGCGCGTTGTCGAAGAGGGCAACCTCGAGCCCGCGAGTTCGGCGCGCGGTGCGAGAGCCGTGGCCGGAGAGCGGAGCCGTACGCCGCGAGCTGGGGCTCATCGCTCCCTGCGGCACCATCAGATCGACCACGATCCCATCGGCTGACACCCAGCTGCCCGGATTCCCTGAAGCCGAGGCGGTGAACCCGGAGCCGGCGAGCGACTGCGCGATGTCGGGATGGGTGGCGAGCAGTTGGGGGTCGAGCGCCAGATCGGCGTCGGTCGTATAGGTCGGCCGCGGGTCTCCGAGCGGCGCGTGGAGGTACACGGCCTGCGCGCCGACGAGCACGATCGCGTCGAGGTGCGGCCGGAGCGACTCGAGTGCGTCGAGCAGCACCCGACGCGCAGCGACGTACTCGGGGCTGGCATTCTCCGGGGTCACTCGGCGGTCTCCTCGGCATGGAGGATCGCGAGCTCCTCGCCCATGGCGGTCAATCGGCCTCCGGCCGCCAACAGATCTCCGATGATCCGCCACGAGCGCGCGATCGGCGGATCGGTGTCCTGCGCGCCTTCCCTCCCGTCACCGAGGAACTCACCGTCCGCGACCAGAATGTTCCCGCGTCTGTCTGGCGCAAGGTCCATGGCGCGCTCCACGCTTTCGACGTCGTCGGTGTAGAGCCATACGCCTGTGACAGGCAAAGGCGCCACCCGACCTCTCAGGGCGAACTCGGCGGATGCTGCGCGACTGCCGGTGACCGCGAACCGAAGGCCAGACCGGCCCAGACGATTCAGCGCGACATCTTCCCCCAGTAGCGAGACGTATCGCGCGGGCTTGAAGGTGCTCTCGAATCCGTAGTCCCGCGCCCATCGTCGAGCGAGTGCGACACGGTCGGGCACGCCGATCCCCCCGGAGCCCACGTCGACGACTTCGTCGGCACGCAGAAGCTCGATCACTCGACTGACCGTCCCCACGCCCGCACCGGTGTCGCGGGCGAGTTCCCGCACGGATGCCGCATTCCCCACGTTCAGCAGCTGGACGACGACCTCCGACGCGGCCTTTCCCTTGAGCGACCGCAGGCGCTGTGCACCCGCGCTCACACCGGGGTCTGGGTTGCGCGACGCGCCCGCGCGGTCGATCCACACCGCAGGTTCGGCGCTCCGGATGCGCATGTTGCCAGTCGCATCCCAGTACGACCAGCCGCATCGCTCGAGTTCGTCGCGCACCGGCGGCGACAAGAACGGAGCGACGAGCATGTTGACGACACCCGCCCCTGCCTCCGGCAGCCGCCGCACGTCGGCGCGAGATCGGGGCGGGTTCAGCTTCACTTCGACACCAAACGCGGCTGATGCCGCACCGAACTGCGCCGTCACGACCGCATCGACTCCTCCGCGACCGGAGGAACGGTCCACAGATATCGCGCGCACGCCGGTGACCTCCAGCGCGTCGGTGAAGCCTTGAAGGAGATCGCCTGTTCCATAAATAGCGGTGTTCCGCATAACGTGGAACATACCTCTTTATGGAACGCATAGCAACCGCCGCCGTGCGATCAGATCCCAAGCCCTCCCCGACTCACCACAGGCTGCGCCACCGGCCCCGCAGGATCGGGCGCCACGACCCGCCTCGCGGCACGACGAAGGTCGATCTGCGCAGCGCGACGCGAGTCCTCGATCGTCGGCTCGGGCACTCCGCGTCGCATCGAGTCGGCGAGTTCGTCGCGGGCAGCATCCGCCGAGCCTGCGACCACGATCACTTCGTTCCATCGCCGCCCCCGGGTGAGCCCGACATACAGACCTGCGGCGTCGACGCCCGGCCCGACGATCGACGCGTCCACCGTCTCGCCCTGAATGCCGTGCACCGTCGAGGCGTACGCGAGGTGGGCGTGCTCGGCCGCGTACTCGGCGGGAATCCACCTCCGCTCGGTCGAATCGGCGAGGTTCGTGAGTGAGATCCGATCGTCCGCAATGTCAGAAACGACCCAGGTCGCTCGGTTCTGCACGTCGGCGGCGCGATCGTTGCGCCTGGTCTGGATGACATCGCCGACGAGCATCCGTTGTCCGCCTCTACCGAGGGCGACAGCATCCGTCGACAGGTCACCTGCATCGAGCCGGCGTTGCTGAATCGCCTCGCTGATCGCGTTCGCGTCGTCGTTGGTCGCGACGACGAGCGCGACCCGTTCACCACGGTCGACCCGCTCGAACCATGCGTCGACCATTGCGTCGTGCGCGCCACCCAGACTGCTGACGCGAACGAGGTGCCCGCCGGCCTCCAGTTCAGCTGCGACCTCCGTCGCCTCGCTCGACGTCGACACCTGCCGCAGCTGCAGCGTGAGCTCGCCATAGACAGGGTCCGCGAAGCGGTGCGCCGAGCGGAGCTCGACGATCTGGTCGGCATGGCGCGTGAGCAGCGCCATCGCGCCCGCGTGACCGACGGGTGCAGCTTGGCGCGGGTCGCCGATCATCGCGATCCCCGCGCCGGTCTCCTCGAGCACCGATGCGAGAGCGTCGGCGCTCGGCAGATCGACCATCCCCGCCTCGTCGACGATGACCCGATCACCACGCCGCAGCGTGAACCGCTGCGGCCCGCGATAGCGTCTCCCCGTCGTCTCGTCGACCGCCCCGATGCTGAGGCGCGACCAGTGCTGGCCGCCTGCCGGGTCGGCATCCCATCGCCATCCGTAGTCGGCGAGCAGCGCATGCAGGCTCGATGCCCTGACGCCGACCTCGCGTTCGGCGACGAGCGCGGCCTTCTTCGTGGGTGCGACGAGCACCACAGCTCGCCGCTGCAGAGTGAGTGCGTCCCGTGCCACACGGAGTAGCGTCGTCTTCCCCGACCCCGCGGGGCCGGTGATCGAGACGAGCCGGCCCGTGCCCGCGATGGCGGATGCTGCGGCCACCTGCGCGTCGTCGAGCTCTTGCCGCTCGCCCGCGTGCCGGCGCGCGATGGCGCTCATCTGGTCCCGATTCGGCAGCGCCCCGGGCGCAGCCAGTCCGGCGAAGCGATTGCCGACTCGGAGTTTGAGCAGCACGGTCTCCGACGCCATCAGCGCCTTGATGTGCGGCGGTTTGGTCGTGTCGTCGGGCATGAGGTCGAGGGTGTCGTCGAGCGCTCGCGTGACCACGTCGTCAATCAGCTCGTCGAGGGTCGCGCGGTCGGCGGTCACACCGCTGCGCGAGACGGCTCGTATCGCTCCTGCCCGCACGTCCCACGGCGAGAACCGGCCGCTGCTCGAGACCGACCGGGCGTCGGCATCCACGAGCGCTGTCTGCGCGAGCAGGTCGCGGTCGAGGTGGGCGATCGAGGTCGGCTCGAGGCGAGCGGAATTGCGATGCCAGAGCAGGAGCGGGTCGATCTCGGCGAGCTCGGTGAGCACGCGGTCTTCCCACTGCCCCTCGTCGATGTGAGACGGTTTGCCCGGACGACCCTGCGCCCACGCGAGCGCATCGATGTGCTTCAGGTCGTCGGCGCCCGGCTCACGACCCGGATGCCCGCTGCGCCACTCCGCGACGAGGCGCGTGCGGTTGCGCTCGATTTTGTTCGAGCGCCGCGACAGTGGACGAACCACGTGCGCGAGCTGCTCGATCTCGCCGTGCTCGTCGATCGTGTACCCGTGGGCGGCAAGGGTCTCGACCCACCGCGGATCGGTGCGAGCGGCGAGCTCACCCTCGGCGTTGATCACGGTGTGGAGCTTCATCGCGACGCGCGAATCGAGGCTCGACCACTTGCCGTCGACGCCCTGCACCTTCATGTTCAGCCAGAGGTGCCGATGGATGTGTGGGTCCAGTGCCCGCGAGCGCCGGTGTTGAAGCTCGACGACCTCGAGCCTGGCGATGTCTTCACGGATGCTGCCGCCATGCCCGCGGCGAGCGTTGAGCTCCCGTTGCCAGAGCGTGATGGTCAGGTCGCGCATCCGATCCTGGAGCGCCTCGAACTCGGCGGCGAGTGCCGGATCAAGCAGGGCCGCGATGCTGTAGGACTTCGGAAAGTTGATCGTGCCGTCGAGAAGGAGGTCCGCTTTGTCGAGGCAGTGCGGCCTGCCGCGCTGCGCCCCTGAATGAGGGTCCGCACCCTCGATCCAGTGCCGAAGCTGCCTAGGGTCGAGTTGGTCGCGAGCGATCGATCCGTTGACGACCGCGAACCGCGCCACGTTCTGACCGCTGCTGTACCTGAGCGCGGATGCCGCGCCGTCGGGTGAGGCGACGTGGGCATCGCACGTTCCGTCGAAAGCGTAGGAGATGGCATTGCGGATGCCGCGGCCGGCCACTCCCCGCTTCCAGCTCCGCAGCCCACCTCTCATGCCGACAGGATACATGCGTAGTTGTGTCACCACCAGGCATGGTGCCTACGTGCATTGCTTTCGGATTGCTGGCTGTGGTGACGGACCGGAGTCGTTGCGTCGTGGCCGCTGGAGTCTAGGCGTTCGGTTGACCGGGGCTGATCGGGCACTGTCGCGGGCTGGCCTTGTGATCGTGGCCCCTTCGGTACGCACGCGTCGTGCCGCTCGCGCACGGTGGCGCGAGCGCCGACCGCGAATCGTTGACGCGCTCGTCAGGGTGTGAACGCGGAGTTCGCACCTGAGTTTTCGTCTGCGCATCGCTGGTTGCGAGCAGTCGAACGAGTAGCATCCCGGCCGCCGCGAGCGTCAGCGCCAGGACGAGGTTGCTGCGGCCGCCGTCCTTGAGCCAGCTGAGCCAACCGCCGCCATAGGGGGTTCCACCGTGCTCCAGCTAGAGTGGCCCGGAGTCCCACGCGGTGAAGGCGACGACGATCAGGGCGAGTGTGGCTGTCGCGAATCCCAGGTTGAACGCGATCGCGGACCGCGCGCTGAGTCGTGTGGCCGTGGGCATGAGAGCACAGGCCGTGCCCCCACCGGTCAGCGCCACGCCGATGAGCGCGCCGAAGGGCGTGTGGGTCCGACGACACGGGTGATGTCATTGCTCAGGACATCGAGCGTGACGCCGTCCTGCGCGGCGCTGATCCGCATCTCCGTGTAGCCCACAAGAAGTACGAACGCGAAGCCGGATATCACGCCGGCACCGGCGGCCAGGATCTGTCTCATGCGACGTCACCCCACCCCGACCGAACTCGCATGTAGCAACTGAATGCTACATATGCGTATCGTTGCTCTGACACAAATGTGGGGAGGGTCGCGGCGTTGATGTGGCTTCTGGTAGTGCTGTTCGGGGCTCCGATCGCGGGGATAGTCCTTGCCGGGGTGTGGTGGGCGGCAAGTGGGCGGCGCCTCGGACTTCCGCTGGGTGCGGTTGCGGTCCTCACGGGCATTGCTGGACTGCTGGGTGTCCTGGCGGACTTTCTGGTGCGGCTGGTCGGCGCGTGGAATCTGCTCGTGCAGGACGGTCCCCGGTTGACGCTGCCGGATTGGTACCTGGACTACCGGTTCACGATCCCGATCCTCGTGGGCGTGCTCGGCCTGGTGATCCTGGCGTTCCCGGTCACGACGCGGGGCGCAGCCGGTGCGGCGGATCTGACCCCGCGATCACCCGTGACGTTCGCCCTCGGGTGGTGGTTCGCTCCACCGGCGGCGATCCTCGTGGTCATTCTGATCATCACGTTCACCGCTGGTGCGGCATCTGAACCGGATCCGGAGACGGGCCGCTACATCATGTACATGGTGGACGGCGGGGTGATGTCGGTGGGAACGAGCATCTACGGATGGTTCTACTCCACCCCCGCGATGGTCGCGCTCGCCGTCCTGCTGATCGTCACGGCCGTCGACCTGATTCTCATCGCCCGCCCGGCAATGGAAGAAGACCGGGAGGCGGACGCGCGGGTGCGCCGCATCCGCACGCGCAACGTCCTGACCGTTACGACCGGGGCGATGCTGGTGCATCTCGGGCTCCTGTTCGGGTCGCTCGCCGGCACCGCCGCCGTGCAGGGCAGCGCATCGACCTCGCAGGGGCTGATGATGATGTGGACGCCGATCGCCGCCCTCGAGCCGGTGTTCCGGGGCGCCGCCTACGTCTCGGCAGCACTCGGGATCGCTCTGTGGGTGTCGGTCGCTCTCACCGCGATCCCTACCCGCCGTCGCGTTCCGGTCACGGCCTCGACATGATCATCCGCCTCTCCGGGTCCGCGGCGCCCACGGACCAGATCCGAGACCAGCTGCGGGGACTCATCGCGGCAGGTCACCTTGCCGCTCACGACCGATTGCCGTCCGTCCGGCAACTCGCGAAGGACCTCGGCGTCGCACCAGGAACCGTCGCGAAGGCCTACCGGGCGCTCGAGGCCGAAGGACTACTCATTGCGCGTACCGGCGGCGGAACCCGTGTCAGCGAGACCGCGACCACAACGCCCCGCGCGGTCCTCGACGCCGCACACGTGCTCGCCCGTACCAGCGCCACCGCAGGCATCGACCTCAACGCGACGATCCGCGTCATCCGCGCGATCTGGCCCACCGCCGAACCTCCCGCCGACAGCGCCACGTCACCCCCGCATGACCCCAAGCCCCGCTGACCTTCCACTCCGGCTAACCCCGAAGGACACGATGACGAAATCCACCACTCGACGATTCAGCACCCTGCTCCTGGGCACCGCACTCGCCCTGACCGGATGCAGCACGCCCAGCACCGGGTACACCGACCTCGACCGCACGCCAAGCGCGCAGGACGACTTTCCCACTGAGATCGGCACACCAGACCTGATCGACGCTGACACCGTCCGCTTCGTTACCGAGGACGGCGACTGGTCTATATGGATCGGATCAGGAGTCAACGCGGAGAACGTCTGCCTCGTCGTCTACTCAACGGACCAGAGCTGGTTCTCGGGCTGCTCCGGCGTCGTCGGCGGCATCGAGATCAACGCGGGCGGGCCCGGCGGCGCGTACGGCGCGCTCCCCGATGGCGCAACGCTCCCCGACAACGCCAAACTGATCTCGGAGAATGTATACCGAATCGGAGCCGGCTGACCACGGCTCGCTCCCGCTCGCAGACGCCCCGACAACGGGCAGTGCCCGCTTGAGGATCCGATCCGCAGTTCAGCAGCTCATCCGAGCCCAGCTCGAATCCGGCTCCGATTTCGAACGTTGGAGAGCCGGCGCGCGTGCGGCTTCCCGCAGGTGCTCTGGTCCAGTGCGTACAGTTGCGCTCGGCGCGGGAGATCCGGCAGTCTCACCCTCACGCGCTCCTCATTCAGCAGACCGTTGGACGCCGCAGAAGCGAAAAACTACGAAACCAGAAGGAACTGGAGTACATGACGCGCTCGGACACACCGCGACTCAGCACCGCGCTGCGTACGCTCCTTGTCGGTGTGGTGGCGTTCACGCTCGCCGGATGCGCGGCCCAGAGCACCGGCTACTCGGATCTCGACCGCGCATCAACCGACCAGGATGCGCTGCCCGCTGAGACGCAACCATCGGAGATGGTGGACCCCAACACCATCCGTTTCGTGACCACTGACGGCGACTGGTCGATATGGATCGCTTCCGGCTCCGAACCCGATTCGGTCTGCCTCATCCTCTTCGCATCGGCGGAGGGCTCAAACACGGCGACCACGAGCTGCGACACCTCCGCTGGCGGGGTGAGAGTCGACGAGAACGCACCAGGCGGGAACTACCTCGCAATCCGTGACGGCGCGACCCCGCCCGGCGACGCCACGGCGCTGTCCGAGAACGTCTACCGCATCGCGGCGGACTGAGAAGGGCGGGCCTCAACGAGGGCGTTCTGAGCAGATTTTGCCTGCGACCGGTCTCGGGATCCAATCCGCGCGCGAGTGACTCACCGTGATGTATCTCGCACTCGGGGCCGATTCCTGCGCGGTGAGCGACCGGCTTGCGGGCGAGTCCGGATGGATGGGTAACGCGACGCCGACTCCCGCGCCTAGATGCACAGCGATCGGACCGGACGATGCGAGAATCCGGGAGTGGACAACGCGGCGGTACGCCTTCAGGAGATCTCGAGCTACTGGCTTGACCTGCGCGACTCGTTCCGAGGCGTGATCACCGCCGGCCTTCCCCCAGAGGGCTCGGCCTTCGAAGCCGATCTGAAGTTGGTACGGCGGACCGTCAGCACGCTTCCACACGCAGCCTTCATGCTGAACAGCGCATTCGACTCCGCCGAGGTCCTCGAAATGGTGTGGCATGTCCCAAGTCATCATGTGCCATCGGACTACATACTCATGCGTGCGATGCTCGACAACGCGCTGAGGACGATATGGCTTCTGGAGCCCGATGAAGTAGCGGAGCGATTGGTGCGGGCCTGGCTACTAGCGCGGGACGCTCCAAACAGAAGCAAGACCCGCGCAACGACCATGACAAGGGCTAGCCCCCAGCGTCCCAGCGCTGAATCGTTGAAGGCCACCGCGTCGAATGCAAAGGCATACATAGCGGAACTAGACGAAACGTTCGAAAAGGCGATCGGCAAACTGCCCGCAGTCGTGACACTCCAGGCTGAGGACTTCATTGGGGCGGCCGAGCGGCAGAACCTTGAACAGGGCGAAGACGGCGGTATCGCGCGGCTATGGAGCCAACTAAGCGAGCTCGTGCATGGCTCAATGGTCCCGACAGAGTTCCGGCGAGTCGCCGATGCCCCGGCCGGCCACCTGCGCCCGACCCGCCCAAACGTGGAGGACATTGCTCTCTCCGCCGGCCTCATCACGCGGATGCTGGATGGCGCCCTGAATCTCTTCTACTCACGCTTCGGTCCAAGCGATGCACCACGACCGTGATGACGTTCAGTCGTCGACCGGCCAGCGGGCCCAACGGCATGGCGCCATCGCCTGGAGCCTGCCAGTGGACCCTGTCCCCAGGGCACCGGCGGCGGGCGGCTACGCGCTCAGTGGCCTGCCGGCCTCGGTACCTCCCATCGGAGACCCATGCGGTCGATCGGGCGCCGCGCGCCTCGACGGATTCACCGCATTGTCACTGGTCGATGACACCCTAGACTTGCGGGCTTCGCACATACGGAACCGGCTTGATCGAATGCACGAGGTAGCGCAAAGCCGCCACCCTCTGCGGGAAGGGGCGCTGGTGGCTTCGCAAGTTGCGGTAACAACAGGCAAAGTGGTTCTGCGTCCGTGGCGTGTCGGAATTGCCCTGGACATCGCGGATCCGACCGCGGTCCGTGAGGCGATCCGAGCCCTGAGCTCGGTTTGGGGTGGCATCTACATGCCGCTGCTGAACGTGAACGATGGCATTGACCGTCTCAAGGAACAGGGCGCGGCGTTCGACGTGGACTCGTTGTACTCCGACATCGATGATGAAGAGCTGCAGACGTTTCTTCGTTCCCCAGGTTGGGCATGGCAAGGCTACGGAGAGTACGGACCGCTCGTCGACAATCCCGAGCCGTCGATCCGGCACGGCCTTCTGAAGCAGGACGAGTTGGTCGACGTCGTGAAGAGAGGAGCGCAACCTCAGTGGCCAGATAGCGATCCCGACGACCTGGCCTACGCGGCGATGTTCGGCCTCCCGCGTCTGTCCGATGACCCACAAGTCGCGAATAGTGTCTCTGTGGTCGAGGCGCTGATGCTTAACCCGTCGCAGCCGATGCCTGGTCTGATCCATGCCACAGCCAGCCACCTGACGTTATCGGGAGCAGAACATCGAAAGTCGAGCGGAGGAGTCCTCGTTCTCCGACCTGGCAACACACACGATGTCGTCAGATATTGGAACCATCGTGCAATGGGCATCGGCGTAACAACGATCCCCGGTGGTGCCGCGCCAGACACCTTGGAAGCCCTACTCGCGAGCCCGTTACCTACGCAGACGTGGAAGTCCGGCGGCGTTACCCCTACATCGCGGAAAGTTCTGCCAGTATGCGGCGCGGAGGATGCAGACATCGCCCTGCTCGGCATCCTCAACGCACAGGCTGCTCGTCTTGGAGCGACCGTCACCCACGTGGCCGAAATCCCCGCGCGGAGGGACTTCTTTCCCGGAATCACGACGCGCTTCGCCCGGTCATTCAGCCACGAGTCCCGACCGACCGCTCAAATGATTGAGGTTCCGCTTCCAGAACTGCCACTCGTGGATCGACCTTCGAGTATCTGGCGAGGCGTCATCGCAGCCGAGTTGCAGCTCCACACTTCGCAGGGGCACGATCCTCGCCTCACAGCGGCAATTCCGCCATATCGTCGACACTCGCAGTTGCTTGAGCAGACCACCAACTTGCGAGGAATCAGGCAGAGGCGTTCTGCCGCGACAGGGCAGGTGATGGGCGTCGACGCCACCGCTGACACCGCACCGGTGGTCTTCGCTTCTAACCTTGAGGTCTTGCAGCGTCTCTTCGATGATTCCTCCGTTGAGGTTTCACAATCCAGCATCGGCAAGTTCCAATCGCGTGCCGCTGAACGGCTCGGCGGCCCATTCGGCGGTCTGTTCAACCAGCCAGGTGCCCGCGCCGTTCTGACTGAGACAGCGCGAAAGGGTGATGGACTCCATCTCGACCACCTACGCCGCATTTTCGTCGATAACAAGGGCGTGTGGCCCGGTTGGTTCTATGGCGACCAGAAAAGTTATGGCGTTGGGGAAGTCCATCATCTTCTGAACACTGGTCTGTTCGTGCCGATGAGCCGAGTCCATTGTGCTCATTGCCGAGTTGATCGCTGGCTATCCGCCGACGAGCTTGCTACGAGAGTCGAGTGCGAGCTGTGCGGAGAGCAGTTCAACTTGGCGTTGTCGCATTCGCTGGTGAAGCCCGAATGGCGCTATCGCCTTGCTGCCCACCTCCGGCCGGACCAAGTTGACTCCCTGGTTTCGGTGCTCGCCACCGCCTCGTTGCTAGGACAGTTTCGGCACGTGGAAGAACCCATGATGCCCCACGTCTTGGGACTCGAACTCACTGCCCATGGGAAGAAGATCGAAGTTGACGTCGCGGTCTATCTTCCCGACCACGACTGGGCAGTCGTGTTGGGAGAGGTGAAGACACACAGCCGGATCGACGATAACGACGTCCGCAACCTTGAGCTCCTCGAGAAGCGTCTATCGCAAGCAGGCGTCCGGACCGTCACACTCTTCGCCACGATGAAAGATGAGTTCAACGAAGCAGAACGTGCTGCACTCAGGGCTCGGGTGGAACGATCACGCCTCGTGAAGACATCCCGAGGTGATTTCGCCCCCAACGTGCCGTTGGTTCTGACAGCATCTGACCTTTCTCATCCGGCTATGTCAAAGGACCATCCCTGGCGCTGGGACCACAACTATCAAGGACTGCTCGGAACGGGCCTTACCTCCTGCAAGCGGAATCTCGGGCTGGAGAATTATGGAATCGCGGCAGATGACGAGATCAATTGGCGTTGGAGTTCTCCCCTCGACACTCCGGCAATCAGCGCCGACACCGATGGAGAGTCCGGAGGATGAGCGTCCCAACCGCCTCGACCGAGCGCCAGATCGACAGCCCGCGCGCCGCGAGCGTCCGCGGTCGAGATCTACAGCTAACGGCCAATCAGCTATCGCGGTGCGCATGATCGTCTCCCAACAGGGCATTGCCCACAATGGGATCGGCGTGTGCAGTCACCTGCGGAGTGGCCCTTTACTGGTCGACGGTGAGCCGATCGAGCGTGTCTTCAAGTGCTAGATCATCGAAGTCGTCCATGGGGTCGCGGTCCGGGTGTGAGGACTCGATCGCAGCACCTCCGGCGTATGCGAACTCGCGAGCATTGTGGATTGCGTACTCGCTTCGATGTATACCGCTCGACGCCTGGGCGCGCGAGTGACGCAGAACCCAGTCCCATGACCGGATGTCTATCGCACCCTGATAGGCAGAACGAGCGCGCGCGACCTGTGGCTCGCCAGTCGGATCGTCGCGGCCGATGATAACCAATCCCGGAACCGTATTCGTGATGCCATATAGACCGAGTCCCGTGCTCGCCTGCCGACTCCCGCCCTGCGCATATGCGACTTGTAGGGTGAGCCAGGAACGCCAGTCCTCGATCTGCTGCACCGCGTGCCTTGCAGGCCCGCTAAGCCTCGATCCACCGATGAGTCGGGGTGTTGAGCGGGCGTCGTGACGTAGAAATGCCCCTCTGACCGGGAAGAATAGAGCTTGCTTAGGGTTCTGT
>NZTV01000017.1 GCA_002703245.1 Microbacterium sp. | reverse complement strand
TCGAGGCCGGGACGGTTCGGCGCGCGGCCGGTGCGCACGGCTGCGTGGGCCGATGTCGCCGCGGCGTGGCAGGTGGCGACCACCGTGGGCGCGCCCCTCGCCGACACTCTCCGCGGGTTCTCCCGCGCGCTCCGCGACGCCGAGGAGGCGGCGGATGACGTGCGGGTCGCGTTGGCCGAACCGACCTCGACCGCCCGGTTGATGGCGTGGCTGCCGCTGGTGGGCGTCGCCCTCGCAGCCGCCTTCGGGTTCGACACGTTCTCCGCGCTCACCCGGTCCCCGGTCGGCGTGGCATGTCTGGTCGGCGGTCTGCTGCTCACCCTCGCCGCCCACCGATGGAACGCCGTGCTCGTCCGGCGGGCGAGCGGGGCGCCTGAGATCCCGGGGATGACCGCGGAACTGCTGGCCATCGCCCTCAGCGGCGGCGTCTCCGTCCCGCGGGCGCGCGACCTCGTCGACGGCGCCCTCGCCGGACGCGACCGGTCGCAGGACGACACGGCCGACGAGGCGCTCGCGTTGTCACGGCGCGCCGGTGTGCCCGCCGTGGAGATGCTCCGCGCGTCCGCCGCGCTCGCGCGCCACCGTGCGCGCGTGGACGGCCGGCTCCGCGCCGCCCGCCTGTCCGCGCGTCTGCTGATTCCGCTCGGAGTGTGCACCCTGCCGGCTTTCCTCCTCCTCGGCGTCGCGCCCATGATGCTCGGCGTGCTCGGCGCCGTGCCTCTCGAGGTCGCGCCGCCCGCCCCGACGAGCCCGTCCCTGCCCTGAAGAACCGGCGACCAGCCCCGATGAAGCAACCAGCCCCGATGAAGAAGGAGTACCCGATGAAGAACGAGTACCTGATGGAGAAGGAGTACCCGATGGAGAAGGAGTATCCGATGACCGTTCCGAACCTCACCGGCCGGCGGGCGCGGCGGCTGTTCGTCGATGACTCCGGCGCCGCGACCGCCGAGTACGCCATCGCCACGATGGCGGCGGTGGCCTTCGCCGGACTGCTGGTGGTGATCATGCGGTCCGATGAGGTCCGCGGCATTTTGACCGACCTGGTGCGTCGCGCCTTGACGGTCGAATGAGCGGCCGCGCGCCCGGCGCCGGGCGGTTCGCCATCGGCGAGCGCGGATCCGCCGCCGCCGAGTTCGCCGTGGCGCTGCCTGCGGTCGTGCTCGTGGTGGCATTCGGGGTGGGTGCGCTGGGCGCCGGTGCGCGGCAGGTGCGCCTTCAGGACGCCGTGGCCGACGCCGCGCGACTGGCGGCCCGGGACGAAGACCCCGCGCGGGCGGCCGCGGCGGTGACCGCCGCGGTGCCGGGTGCGACGGTGGAGATCACCCCCCGCGGAGACCTGGTGTGCGTGACGGCGGTCGTGGCCGCCGATCCGCTGCCGGCGACGCTGACCGCCGAGGGGTGCGCGCTGGCGGGAGGGCTCTGATGCCCGGTGTGCCCTCCACCGTGGGGGTGGTCGCGACCGTGGCCACCCTCGTCGGTGCGCTCGCCGTCGTGGGTGCGGCCTCGGGTGCGGCACAACGGCTCGCCGGCGCAGCGGATTCCGCCGCCCTGGCGGCGGCGGACGCGGCGTCCGGAGCCGCCACCGGAGTCCCGTGCGAACGCGCCGCCGAGGTGGCCATCGCGAACGGCGCGGCGGTCGGCTCGTGCGCGTCGGTGGATCTGATCGTCACCGTCACCCTCGTCTCGAATTTCGCCGGGGTGCCGTTCTCGGCGTCCGCGCGAGCGGGACCGCCACCGTGAGCGGTCCTCTCTCAGCGAACATGCCCTGTGGCGGTGTGTAGGGTGTGCATCGACGAAAGGACCCCGCGTTGGCCACAGGCAAGAAGCTCGTCATCGTCGAGTCGCCGACGAAGATGAAGTCGATCCAGGGATATCTGGGGGACGACTACGAGGTGCTCAGTTCGGTCGGACACATCCGCGATCTCGCGGACAAGAAGCAGATCCCGGCGGAGAAGAAGGACGCCTACGGCAAGTACTCCATCGACGTCGAGAACGGTTTCGACCCGTACTACGTCGAGAGCGAGCGCGGGCGCAAGACCGTCACCGAACTCAAGCGTGCGCTCAAGCAGGCCGACGAACTCCTCCTCGCCACCGATGAAGACCGCGAGGGTGAGGCCATCGCATGGCACCTGCTCGAGACGCTGAAGCCGAAGGTGCCCGTCAAGCGGATGGTCTTCCACGAGATCACCAAGGACGCCATCCGGGCGGCCGTGGAGAACACCCGTGAGCTCGATCTCGCGCTCGTCGACGCTCAGGAGACCAGACGGATCCTCGACCGCCTGTACGGCTGGGATGTCAGCCCGGTGCTGTGGTTCAAGGTGCAGCAGGGCACATCGGCCGGACGCGTGCAGTCCGCCGCCACCCGCCTGGTCGTGGACCGCGAGCGCGAACGCATGGCATTCGTCTCGGCGTCGTACTGGAGCATCGACACGACCGCGGTGACCTCGCCCGACGCCAAGGACCCCGAGAAGTCGTTCTCGGCGCGGCTGGTCCGCGTCGACGGTGGCTCGTTGGCGCGCGGGAGCGACTTCGACGACCGTGGCGAGCTCAAGAAGGCCGTGATCGTCCTCAGCGAGGATGAGGCGCGGACCCTCGCGGAGGCGATCCGCGCCGCAACGCGTGCATCCGTCTCCCAACTCGAGTCGAAGCCGGGCACCCGCAGTCCGAAAGCACCCTTCACGACCTCCACGATGCAGCAGGAGGCCGGTCGCAAGCTCTCCATGAGCGCGAAGCACGCGATGAGCGTGGCCCAGCGGCTCTACGAGAAGGGGTTCATCACGTATATGCGCACCGACTCGACCGCCCTGTCGAAGCAGGCGGTCGAGGCGGCACGCGCGCAGGCGGTCACCCTCTACGGAGACGACGCCGTGCCGGCGAACCCGCGGGTCTACCGCAGCAAGTCCAAGAACGCCCAGGAGGCGCACGAGGCGATCCGTCCCTCGGGTGACGAGTTCCGCACGCCCTCCTCGGTGGCCGGTGAGCTCGACCGCGACGAGCAGCGCCTGTACGACCTCATCTGGAAGCGCACGATGGCCAGCCAGATGTCCGACGCGAAGTACGAAACCACCACCGTCACCCTCGAGGTCGACGCCGGTGGGCGGCGGGTCGAACTGACGGCATCCGGCACCGTCTACACGTTCAAAGGCTTCCTCGAGGCGTACGAGGAAGGCAGCGACGAGAAGCACGGCGATTCCGACACCTCCAGCGACCAGTCCCTGCCGCAGCTCGCGGTCGGTGACGTGTTGCAGTTGTCCGAGGTCGAGCCGAAGGGCCACGCGACCTCCCCGAAGCCGCGCTACACCGAGGCGAGCTTGGTGAAGGCGCTCGAAGAGAAGGGGATCGGTCGCCCCTCGACGTTCGCGAGCATCATCGATGTCATCCTCAACCGCGGGTACGTCTCCAAACGCGGCCAGGCGCTCATCCCGAGCTGGCTCGCCTTCAGTGTCGTGCGTCTTCTCGAACAGCACTTCGCCGACCTCGTCGACTACGACTTCACCGCCGCTCTCGAGGACGATCTGGACGCGATCGCCCGAGGGGAGCAGAAGCGTGTCGACTGGCTGCACGAGTTCTACTGGGGCTCCGACAGCCACGTGGGACTGCGCAACATCGTCGACAATCTCGGTGAGATCGATGCTCGCGCCCTCAACTCCACGCCCATCGGTGATGTCGCGACCCTCCGGTTCGGTAAGTACGGCCCGTATCTGGAGGTGCCGAACGCGGAGGACCCGGAGGGGGATCCACGGCGGGTCAACATCCCCGAAGACCTCGCCCCGGACGAGCTGACGGTGGCCAAGGCGATCGAGCTGATCGAGGCGCCCGTGGCCGGGGACCGGGTTCTCGGCGAGAATCCCGAGAACGGCAAGTCGATCATCGTCAAGGACGGCCGGTACGGTCCGTACGTGCAGGAGGTCGAGCCCGAGCCGGAGGAGCCTGCCGCTCCGGTTGACGCCGACGCGCCGAAGAAGCGCACCACCAAGAAGAAGGATGCGCCCAAACCCCGCACCGCCTCGCTGTTCAAATCGATGTCGGTGGAGACCGTCGACCTCGACACAGCACTACGACTGCTCTCGTTGCCGCGCACGGTGGGGGAGGACCCGGAAAGCGGTGAGACCATCACCGCGCAGAACGGTCGCTACGGTCCCTACCTGAAGAAGGGCACCGATTCGCGCACGCTCGAGAACGAGCAGCAGATCTTCGACATCACGCTCGAGCAGGCGCTCGAGGTGTACAAGCAGCCGAAGTACGGCGCGCGCCGCGCAGCGAGTGCCCTGAAGGAGTTCGACGCCGATCCGACCTCGGGAAAGCCCATCAAACTCCGCGACGGGCGTTTCGGCCCGTATGTGACCGACGGGGAGACCAACGCCACCATCCCGCGGGGCGAGGATGTGGCAGAGGTCACCTTCGAGCGGGCCGTGCAATTGCTGGCCGACAAGCGTGCCAAGGGCCCCGCCCCCAAACGCAAGCGCGCCACCACAACCCGTAAATCGACCGCCAAGAAGTCGTGACCCGCGGACTGTTCGTCACCTTCGAGGGCGGCGATGGTGCGGGGAAGACCACGCAGGCCCAGCTGCTGGAGCAGTGGATGATCTCCCGGGGGCGCGCCGTCGTGAGAACGCGGGAGCCCGGGGGGACCGAGGTCGGCACGTTGATCCGCGACATCGTGTTGCACCACCGGGGAGAGGTCGCCGCGCGGGCCGAAGCGTTGTTGTACGCCGCAGACCGTGCGCACCACGTCGCCACCCTCGTCCGCCCCGCGCTCGAGCGCGGCGACGTCGTCATCCAGGATCGCTACCTCGACTCCTCGGTCGCCTACCAGGGGGCGGGGCGTGTGCTCGGTCGTCAGGAGGTGCGCGACTTGTCCCTGTGGGCCGCCGAAGGACTGCTGCCGGACCTGACGGTCCTGCTCGATCTCGATCCCGCCGCCGCGCGGGCCCGTCTCGACGCCGAGGACAAACCCTTCGACCGGCTCGAAGCCGAGAAGGAGGCCTTCCATCAGGCCGTGCGCTCGGAGTTCCTGGCGTCCGCGGCCGCCGAGCCCGAGCGGTTCTTGGTCGTCGACGCCTCCCGGTCGCCGGAGGAGATCGCACGCGTGATCCGCGAGCGCGTCGCCCTCGTGCCCGAAGACGGGCCGGACGAGGTCGGGAGGGCCGATTAGGTTGACGGGCATGGATGCGACGGTCGACGCGATACCCGCCGGCGACCGAGCCACGGACGCGGTCGCCCCGTGGGATGCCGTATGGGGGCAGGCCGAGGCGGTCGAGGTGCTGCGGTCCGCCGCC
The DNA here is from genome assembly GCA_002703245.1 of Microbacterium sp. Taxonomy (GTDB): domain Bacteria; phylum Actinomycetota; class Actinomycetes; order Actinomycetales; family Microbacteriaceae; genus Microbacterium; species Microbacterium aquimaris. The sequence continues at coordinate 17,746 of NZTV01000017.1, read as the reverse complement.
GCCGACCCGGCGGCCATGACGCACGCGTGGCTGATCACCGGCCCTCCGGGGTCGGGCAGATCCACGCTCGCGTACGCGTTCGCCGGCGCGCTGATCGCGGAACCGGGCGACGAGGCGGCCATGCGTCAGGTTCTCGCGCGCACACATCCCGACCTGACGGCGTTGCGCACCGAACAGGTCATCATCCGGATCGACGAGGCCCGCAAGCTCGTCGAACGCTCGTCCTACGCGCCCTCTCTCGGTCGTCACCGGGTGATCGTCGTCGAGGACGCCGACCGCATGGCCGAGCGTACGTCGAACGTTCTCCTGAAGGCACTCGAGGAGCCCCCGGATCACACCGTGTGGGTGCTGTGCGCACCGAGCGACGCCGACCTGCTTCCCACGATCCGCTCCCGCGTGCGCACCCTGCGGTTGCGCGACCCCGAGGTCGAAGACGTCGCGCGCCTCATCGTGCAGCGGACCGGTGCGGATCCGGGGGTGGCGGAGCAGTCGGCACGCCACGCCCAGCGTCACATCGGCATGGCCCAGCGTCTGGCCACCGACGTCGCCGCCCGCGCGCGACGGGAGCAGACCCTGCGCGCCGCGCTCGGGGTGCGGGGCGTGGGGGACGCCGTCGACGTCGCCGCGCAGATCGTGCACGCGGCGACCGACGACGCCAAGGCACTCACCGCCGAACGCGATGAAGCCGAGCGTGCCGATCTGCGCCGCACCCTCGGGGTCGCCGAAGGAGCCGCACTCCCCCCGGCGGTGCGATCCCAGCTCTCCGCGCTCGAGGACGAGCAGAAGCGTCGCGCCACCCGCAGTCTGCGCGACGGCATCGACCGTGTCCTGACGGATCTGCAGTCGATGTACCGCGATGTCGTGATGCTTGCGTTCGGGCGTGAGGCCGACATGATCAATCGGGAACTGGAGCCCGAACTGCGGGCGCTCGCCGACGCGTGGGGCCCGCGGCGACCGCTTGTCATCCTCGACCGCATCGCCGAGACACGTCGCAACCTGGAGCAGAACGTCAACCCCACCTTGGCCCTCGAGAGCTTGCTGGTGACCGTCGCCAGCGGGAGGACACCGTGAAGACCACCCCGCTGCGCCGCACCGGCGCCCTCGTCGCCGGCCTCGCCATCGTGAGCCTCACGCTGACCGGCTGTCTGTACGCGATGATCCCCGAGGACGGGGGAGAGGCCGTTCCGACCGCCAGCGCCGACCCCGACACCGACGGGGTTCCCGCGGAGCTGCTGCCCTTCTACGAGCAGACGCTCGACTGGAGTGTGTGCGGCACCTTCGACTGCACCACCGTGGTCGTACCGCTGGACTGGGACGACCCGGGCGCGGGGGAGATCGAGCTGTCGGTCATCCGTCACCGGGCCACCGGCGGCGACCCGATCGGGTCGCTGCTGACCAACCCGGGCGGCCCCGGATCCAGTGGTGTCTCGCTGATCCGCGACTCCCTCGACTACGCCGTAGGCAGCGACGTCGTCGACGCCTACGACGTCATCGGCTTCGACCCGCGCGGTGTGGGGGAGTCCACCGCCGTCACCTGCTTCGACGCCGCCGAGATGGATGCGTACCTGTACGACATCCCGGAGGACCCGCGCGGAAGCGAGGGATGGACGGCGGAACTGGAGGAGCGCAACCGGGCGTTCGCCGAGGCGTGTGAAGCGGGGAGCGGCGGCATCCTGGCCTCCATCACGACCGACGACGCCGCGCGCGACATGGACGTCATCCGCGCGGTCCTCGGCGACACCGAGCTGAACTACCTCGGGTACTCCTACGGGACCTTCCTCGGCGCGACATACGCGAAGCTGTACCCGGAGAAGGTCGGCCGGCTCGTCCTGGACGGCGCGATCGATCCGTCGATCCCGGGCCTCGAGGTCGGTACCGTCCAGGCGCTCGGATTCGAGTCGGCCCTGCGCGCATACATGGCCGACTGCCTCGACGGGCAGGACTGCCCGTTCCGTGGGTCGGTCGACGACGCGATGGCAGACCTCGGCGCGCTACTCGCCGCCGTCGACGCCGATCCCCTACAGGCGGGGGACGGACGCGAACTGGGCGCCGACTCGCTCATGACCGGCATCATCGCCGCGCTCTACTCGCAGGACAGCTGGCCGTTCCTGACCCAGGCGCTCGCCGACACCCTCGCCGGAGATCCGACGCTGGCGTTCACCCTCGCGGACTTCTACAACGGGCGCGAGGGCGGCGAGTACACCGACAACTCGTCGGAGGCGTTCCGCGCCTACAACTGCATGGACTACCCGGACGACTCCACCGCTGAGCAGGAGGCGGCCGCCGAAGAGCTCATCGCGGCCGAGGCGCCGACGATCGCGCCGTATTGGTCCGGTCCCGATCCGTGCGACGCGTGGCCGGCCGCTCCGACGGGGGTGCGCGAGGAGATCACCGCGGAGGGTGCCGCGCCGATTCTGGTCGTCGGCACGACCAACGACCCCGCGACCCCGTACGAGTGGTCGGTCGCGCTCGCCGAACAGCTCTCCTCCGGCGTTCTGATCACCCGCGTGGGAGAAGGGCACACCGGCTACAACAAGGGCGACGCGTGTGTCGACGATGCGGTGGAGGCCTACCTCCTGGGGGGCGTCGCGCCCGAGGGCGACCTGTACTGCGACTGACTGTTCAGCCGCGACGTTCGGGGCGGAACCCCGGTGTGGCCTCGGGAAAGCCCAGACGCTCGCGGAGGGTCGCCTCGCGGTCCGGCTCCCGCCACGCTCCGCGCCGGCGCAATTCGGGGAGCACCAGCCGAATGAAGTCCTGGTAGGCGCCCATGTCCCCGAAGGTCGGCTCGAGCATGTAGCCGTCCACGTCGGCGTACTCGGCGGTCTCGATGAGTTCTTCGGCCACGGAGACGGGGTCACCGGTGACGACGAATCCGCGCTCCTGCACGCGGAAGGCATCCAGGACGTCCTGGACCGTGTCGACCCCGTCGACCGTGCGATAGCGATCCAGCGGGGTCTGCCCCTGGTCGTTGCGGGGGATGTCGTCCAGGTGCATCTTCGGGTCGAGGCTGCGCAGGTCGATCCCGGTGAATCCCGCGAAGAGGATCGCGGCGTCATCGGAGGAGAACAGGTCCTCCAGCTCCCGACGCTTCGCAGCAGCCTCATCCGCGGTCTCGGCGACGGTGACGGTCACGCCGCTGAGGATGCGCAGGTCATGCGGGTCTCTCCCCGCCGCGGCCACGCGCGCCCGGATGTCTTGCGAGGCGGCACGGGCCTGCTCCTTGTTCTGCCCCTGGGTGAACATGGCCTCGGCGTTGCGCGCCCCGAAGTCTCTGCCCCGACCGGAGGCGCCGGCCTGGAACAGAACCGGCGTGCGCTGCGGGCCGGGCGGCACCTTGAACAGTCCTCGGCTGCTGAAGTGCTCGCTGCGGTAGTCGATCTCGTGCACGCGGTCGGGATCGATCAGGACGTCACCGTCGAGGTCGAAACGCACCGCATCGTCCTCCCAGCAGTCCTCCCACAGGGTGCGACAGAGGTCGACGAACTCGTCGGCGACGTCGTATCGGGTGTCGTGATCGTAGTGGGAGACGCCGAACAGACCCTCGGTGACCTGTGCGGTGCTGCCCGTGACGATGTTCCACCCGATCCTTCCGCCGGTGAACTCGTCGAGCGTCGCGAAACGACGCGCGGTGGGGAAGGGCTGTTCCAGCGACGTGGACGAGGTGACCACGATGCCCAGGCCGGGGGCGGCCTGGGATACGGCACTGACCAGCAGCATCGGGTCGTAGCCGGGGAAGAGGATGCCGTGGCGCATGACCTCGTCCGGGACGCGCCCCTCGACGATCGGATACCCATAGCTGTCGGCGAAGAACAGGAAGTCGAAGCCGGCGTCATCGAGCGTGCGGGCGACGTCGCTCCAGTACGCGACATCGCCGTAGCGATGCGCCCGTCCGTTCGGGTGGCGCCACGTGGGCACACCGTTCGAGGGCGTGAGGATCTCGAACACTCCGAGGTTCAATGGCCTGGACATGGCGCTCCTTCCGTGGTCGCCGGCGGTGGGCGACCTTCTCAGCTTGCGTGGTCGGGGCGGACGGGGTCCAGCTGAGCTAAATCGTTTTACGTGATCGTAACGGGGGATGCGGTGAGGGTTCGTCGCGTCGACTCGCGTGCCACCAACGAGACCGGGAAGACCTCGACGCGCGGCGCCGCACCGGTGGTCACCATCTCCAGCAACATGTCGATCGCCGCCGCGGCCATGCCATCGGCATCCTGCCGAACGGTCGTCAGGGGTGGAGCGAGGCGGGCCGACCAGCTGATGTCGTCGAATCCGCAGAACAGCAGGTCGTCGGGTACCGCGCGACCGGCGTTGAGCGCTTCGAGCATGGCGCCGATGGCCTGGTTGTCGGTCGAGGCGAACACGGCGTCGACGTCAGAGTGCTCGCGCAGAAGCCGGCGGATGCCGTCGCGGCCGCCTTCGAAGGAGTACTCGGCTCGCACGCTGTGCACCGCAGAGTCGGGCACCCCCGCCTCGCGCAGTCCCGCTCGGAAGCCTCGACGGCGCGACGACGCCGTCGAGAGGGCCTCGGGGCCCTCCAGCATCCCGAAAACCCTTCCGCCGCTGTCGACGAGGTGCCGAGCGGCATCGCGCGCCCCGGCGAGATTGTCGGAGTACACACCCCCGAGGCCCGGGGCCTCGACCACTTCGTCGCACGCGACGACCGGGATCCCCATGTCCAGCAGCGGCTGCAGCGTCGCAGCGGCCGGCTGCGTGGAGAACAGGACGATGCCGTCCACGCGGCTGACCAGACCCGCCAGTGCACGGGACTCCCGCTCGCCGTCGAACTCGGTGTTGGTCAGCGCGACGTGGAAGCCGCTCACGGCGGCCTGTCGCTCGATCGTGCCGATCATCCCACCCCAGAACGGGTTCGTGACGTCGGGGACGATCACCCCCACGGTGTTGCGCAGTCCGGTGCGCAGGGTGCGCGCGACCTCGTTGCGCCGATAGCCGAGCGCCGCCGCCGCCTGGAGCACCCGCTGCACGGATGCGGGGCTCACGGCGCGGGAGCCGGTCAGCGCATTGCTGGCCGTCGAGATGCTCACCCCGGCATGATCGGCCACCTGTTTCAAGGTCACCGGTCCTGCCGGCTCGGGCCGTGTGCGCGTCATGCTCACCAGCGTACGATCAGTCGCTCGACCAGGCCGATGATGCCCAGCAGGCAGAGTGTCGTGACCGCCGAGAAGAGGATCGCCGCCCACATCTGGGGCAGGTTCAGGTAGGTCGTCGCGCTGACGATGACCGCACCGATTCCCCGACTGGCTCCCGTGAACTCCGACACGACCGCGCCGACCATCGCCGCGGTCACCGACAGTCGCAGGCCCGCGAAGAGGTAGGGCAGGCTGGAGGGGATTCGCAGACGGAGGAAGATCTCGCGCGAGCTCGCGGCCATGGCGCGGAAGACCTCGAGTGCCTGGGGGTCGACGGCTCGCAGGCCGGTGATCGAGTTGATCAGCATCGGGAAGAACGCGCTGATGGCGGCGATCACGATCCGGGGAAGGTCGCTGAATCCGAATGCGACGACCAACGCGGGGGCGATCGCGACGATCGGGGTGACGTTCAACAGCAGCGCGACAGGCATGATCGCCGCCCGCAAGAAGGTGAAGTGGACGATCGCCGCGCCCAGCAGAACGGCGACGACCACGCCGATGACGAGGCCGATCATCGCCGACCGGACGGTGGCCAACAGGTTCTCGAAGTAGAAGTCGGGGCGCGAGGCGATGTCCTCCGCGATCTCGTGGATGGGTGGCAGCACGCTGGTGAAGGTCAGCGCCGTCCACTCCCAGGCGACGGCGAGCACGAGGAACAGCAGGAGCGGCGCACCGACGTGCAGGGCGAGGTCTTTCGCGATCCCCATCGCCTGTCGTCGGGATGCCGGCAGGCGGTCCTGGGCCGGGGTCGTGTCGGTCGAGGCCGTGTCGATGTTGCTCATTCGTCGCCCTCCCAGGCGCTCCAGAGGACGCGCTTGACTTCGGCGACCTTGTCGGTGAATTCAGGGTCCTCGGTCAGTTCCCAGCCACGCGGACGCGCGAAGGGGACGTCGACGATCTCGCTGATGCGACCGGGACGCGGACTCATGACCACGACGCGGTCGCTCAGGAGCACGGCCTCTTGTGCGGAGTGGGTGACGAAGACGATGGTCTTCTTGTGGCGGTCCCACAACTCGAGCAGGCGGATGCGCAGCGTGTCGCGCGTCAACTCGTCCAGCGCCGAGAACGGCTCGTCCATCAACATCAGTGGTGCGCCTTGCGCGAATCCGCGCGCGATGGACGCGCGCTGGCGCATGCCGCCGGACAGCTCGTCCGGTCGGGAGTCTCGGAAGTCCCCCAAACCGATCTCCGTCAAGAGTTCGTCCGCGTCCTCCGGGCGTCGGGAACTCACCCCCTGGCGGTCCGCGCGGCGGTTCAGGACGGAGGACAGGTCGGCGTTCGCCTTGATGTCGAGCCAGGGCAGCAGTGCGGAGGACTGGGGGATCCAGGCGATGTCTTTTCGGCGTGAGGCCTGCGCCGGGCTGGAACCGAACAGCGAGATGCTCCCGCTGGTCTGGGTGTCCAGGCCCGCGATGAGTCGCAGGAGGGTGGACTTGCCGCAGCCGGACGGTCCGAACAGCGTGATGAACTCGCCCTGACGGATGGTCAGGTCGACCCCGGTGAGGGCTTTCACGGTGCTGCGCCCTCGCGTATAGGTCCGTCCAACGTTGCGCAGATCGATGGTCGATGTGGTGGTGTTCTGAGTCATCTGTCCTCACCTCGCGGGGCGAGGCCGGGTCCGAGGACCACGATCTTGCCGAAGAAGTCGTTGGATTCGAGTCGGGCTTCGGCATCGTCGAGCCGCTCGAACGTCCACACCGAATCGATGTGGACGGCATAGCCGCCCGTTGTGAAACCGGCCACGGCGGCGGCCATGTCGGATCTGCCGTAGCTTCCGTGCCCGAGGATGCTGCGGCCGGGCTGGTACAGATCGGGCAGGTGCAGTCGTGTGTCCAGTCCCGCCGTCGTGCCGGAGAGCACGACCCGCCCGCCTGGGCGCGTCGCGCGCAGCGAGGCGCCCAGGAAGTCGCCGCCCACGTGATCCCACACCATGTCCGCGCCCCCGTCGGTCAGGCGATGGACATCCTCCACCCAGTCGGCGGTGCCGGTGCGGTCGATCACGTGATGGGCGCCGACGTCGAGGGCGCGACGCCTTTTCGACTCGCCGGACACGAGGGTGATGACCGTCGCGCCGCGAGCGAGTGCGATCTGCACTCCGGCCGCGCCCAACCCCGATCCGGCGCCGGGGATCACCACGACCTCGTCCGGCTCGAGTCGACCCGCACCGAGCAGGCCCCGCCACGCGGTCGCACCGGCGACCGGTACGGCCGCCATGCGCGCAAGTGTCTCGGAGTCGTCTGGATCGGCGTCCACCGGCAGGACATTCCGTGCCGGCACCGCCACATACTCCGCCATGCCGCCGTCCCGGGTCGAGCCGATCGTGGCGAAGTCGTGGCAGTACGTCGGGGTGTCGTCGGTGCATACGCGGCACTGACCGCAGCTGACGACGGGGTCGACCAGCCCGATGACGCCGACCATCGCGCCGTCGACCTCGCCGCCGGTCTCGACCACCTCGCCCACGATGTCCATGCCCGCGATGTGGGGGAGGGACATGCCGGGGACCACCGTCTCGGAGCGCTGCAGGACATCGAGCCGGTTCAAGGCCACGGCGAGGACGCGCACGACGACCTCGTCCGGTCCCGGGGCGGGTGCGGCGACCTCACGAAGTCGCCGCACCCCGGGTCCGCCGAAGGCCTCTTGGACCCAGGCGCGCATCAGGGCGCGGGCCAGACCAGAACGCCGTCTTCGTAGAGGGCGTCCACGAACTGCGTCTGGATCGCCGCCTCCACGTCGGGGGTCGCGGTGACCAGCTCGTACTTCACGAGCATGTCGGCTTCGGGCGTGAACTGCTCGACGGACTGGGAGCCCAGCATGGTGCCTTCGGGCTGCGAGTCCTCGACGAGCGAGACCTCCGTGTGCCAGCGCTCGGCGCTCAACTCGAGGTCGTAGCCGGCGTCCGAGCGTGCTTCGGCGTAGGAGAGTGCTTCGTCGAGATTCGCGTCGGACTCGTTGATCCACGCATACGCCGCGAAACTGGCCCGCAGGAAGTCCTCGACGGCCGTGGGGTGTTCTTCGGCGAAGGTGTTGTTGACGATCTGGGTGTTGAAGGCGGACTCGATGCCGTAGTCGGCGGGGTCCCACTGCGTGATGTCATAGCCCTGCGCGGCCAGGACGAGGGGTTCGTTCGACTTGTATCCGGTCAGCGAGTCGACCTGTCCCTGCGGCAGGATCGTCGGATCGTAGCCGACCGAGACCCACTCGATCGCGGAGGAATCGACGCCGTCGGCTTCGAGCATCGAGGAGATCTGCGGGGGGATGGCGCCCTTGAAGCCGGCGACGGTCCCCTCGAGGTCGGTTAGTGAAGTGATGTCGGGGTTGGTCATGAGCATGATCGCCGGCGTGTTGCCATATGTCGCGATCGCGCTGATGTCGGCACCGTTGTCGAGCGCGACCAGGACGTCCGAGGGGCTGCCGAGGCCGGCGAACTGGGCCGTCCCCGCACTGACCAGCTGGGCGTTGTTGGATCCGGGTTCGATCGTGACGTCCAGGCACAGGTCGTCGAACATTCCCGACTCTTCGGCCGTGACGACGTCGAGGAGCCCGACGGAGGCGACGTAGCCGAACGACGTCAGGAACGTGATCGGGCCGGCTGCTTCGTTGGCTTCGCAACGTTCTGCGCTGATGAGGTCGGTGTCACCGGCGGGTTCGTCCGCGGCGGTGTCGTCGGTCGAGGAGCATCCGGCGAGCAGGAGGAGGCCGACCGCGGAAGCGGCGGCGAGGCGGTGGGTGGAGCGCTGGGGGGTTGTCATGGAACGACCTTCCTGAGGGGCGTCGGTGTCGCCGACGTCGGGCGGGTGTGCATGGTGCCTGCGTGCTCGGGTGTGGTTCGGGTGGTGCGGGATGAGCGCGTGTCCGGAACGCTAACAACTGCCGGAGTCGTGATGTAAATCGGTTTATTTCCGTTGTGTAAAAGGTTTTTGTGTGGGCCGTTCCGCGTCGTCGCGCGCTGGCATCCTGGACGGGTTCCATCGGGTGGACCGGTGGGCAGGAAGGTCTCATGGCGAACTCAGGTCCCGTCGCGACCGTCGTCTTCCCCCGGGGGAGCGACGTTGTCGCGCGGCTCGATCACCGCGCCGTCCCGCAGAACCCGCTCGACCTGTTCGACACATGGTCCGCGCACGCTCGCGACCACGGGGAGGGGGAGGCCACATACGTCACGTTGGCGACGTCTTCGCCCGACGGTGCGCCGTCGAGTAGAACGGTCCAGCTGCTGGCCGTCGAGGAGGACGCGCTGGTGTTCACGACCAACGCCGAGAGCCGGAAAGGACGGGAGATGACCGCCACGGGGCGGGCGGCGGTGTCGGTCTATTGGGGCCGGACCGGTCGCTCCGTGAACGTCACCGGCGCGGTCGTGTGGGCGGACGATGACGAGAGCGATGCGCTGTTCGCGGCGGAGGACCGCGGGGTGCAGGCGTCGCGGGCGGTCTCCTTCCACGGCGAGCCGTTGCACGACGAGACGGAGCAACTGCGCCGGTACCACGCGCTCGCCGCATCCGATCAGACCATCGCGCGACCTGCGTACTGGCGCTGGTTTCGCATCGTCCCGGATGCGGTGACGTTCTGGGAGGCGGTGCCGGACGCGCTGAACAGGCGAGTCCACTACCGACGGGACGGTCGTAGCTGGGACCGGCAGGCGGTGCAGTCGTGAACCCGCGCCGCTTCGAGGGATCTCGGGTCATCGTCACCGGTGCGGCGAGAGGGATCGGCGCGCGAATCGCCGAGCGCTTCGCCGACGAGGGCGCGAGGGTCGTGGTCATCGACCGCTTGCGCGACGAGGGCTCGGCACGAGCGGATGCGATCGGCGGCACATTCGTCCAGGCGGATCTGGCATCCGTCGACAGCACCCGCGAGGCGATGGAGCAGGCGGTCGCCGCGCTGGGAGGCGTCGACGCCCTCGTGAACAACGCGGGCCTGCTGCGGTTCGCCTCGTTGATGGAGACCACCCCCGAGGCGTGGGACGAGACCTTCGCCGTCAACAGCCGGTCGATGCTCTTGACGTTGCAGATCGCTGCACGCGAGATGGTCGCGGCCGGAAACGGTGGCGCGATCGTGAACCTCGCGTCGATGGCGGCGAAGACCGGCGGCGCGGGACAGGTCGCCTACGCCGCGTCGAAGTCGGCGGTCGTCGCGCTGACGCGGGTCGCGGCGCTGGAGCTCGGACCCAGCGGAATCCGGGTGAATGCGATGTGCCCCGGATATGTGCTCACGGAGATGGGGGCGGACACCCGCACACCCGAGAAGGTCGCGCAGTGGTCCTCCTACTCGCCGTTGGGCAGGCTCGGCGAGCCGGACGACGTCGCGGGTCTGGCGTTGTTCCTCGCTTCGCCGGACGGTGCGTATCTCACGGGGCAGGCGGTGAACATCACCGGAGGGATGGTGATGCACTGACCGGCGGAGACGGTTCGCGGCGACCCTCGCGAGGCTGTAAGATCGATCACCGTGCGTCGCGCGAGCGACGTGCGCCACCTTAGCTCAGTCGGCAGAGCGATTCACTCGTAATGAATAGGTCGGGGGTTCGATTCCCCCAGGTGGCTCCCACGCGAAAGGGGTCGCATCCGCGGCCCCTTTCGCCATCTTCACCGGGAGCTCGCCGATGGATGGAGCGGTCGACACCGTCGCGGAGATCTTCGCGTGGCTCGGATTCGGACTCGGAGCCCTCGTCTCCGGGGTCGCGCTGGTCCTCTACCTCGTCGACGGCACATGGCGCCCGGTGCACGTGGTCATCGACGACGCCGCCGAAGGGCGCGTGGCGCGCTGGTTCGGAGACGACGGTGTCGGGCAGGCCGTCCTGTCCGCGGAGCAACTCCGGGAGATCGGTGACGCCGACACCGCCGACGCCTTCGCTCGGCAGGGAAGCCGTGACCGTCTCCGGCTGACCGTGCATTCCCCGCTCGTGCGTGCCGTCACGTGGTTCGCGGTCGGGTTCCTCGCGGTCGGTGCCGCGTCGGTGACCGTCTCGGTCGTGATGATCTTCGTGCGCGGCTGAGGGGGTCAACCGACCGCGAGGAGTCCTCCGGCGGCGAGGGCCAGGACAAGGCCCACCCACTGCACCACCGCCACACGTTCCCGGAGCACGACCGCGGCCAACAGGATCGTGCCGGCGGGGTAGAGCGCCGTCAACGCCGACACGACAGCGAGGTCGCCGGCGCGTAGCGCGAACAACGCGGCGGCGTTCGCCGCGACGTCGAGGACACCGCAACCCACCGCCAACCACCAGGGGGAGACCCGTGGTCCGACCGGGCTCGGCACGGGCCCGGTCGATGCGTGCTCGAGATCGATGTGACCGCTCGGCGCTGCGCCGACCCGTGCTCCCGCGGGGACGAGCGCGTCCGCCGCGGATACGCCGCGGCGCCGTGCCAAGACCACCAGCGCGACGACAGCCATCGCCGTGATCGCGGTGTTCGTGGCCCGGTTCACCACCAGTGGTACGAGGCCGCTGGTGGCGCTGGTCTGGTCGAGTGCGATGAGGAAGGCCCCGAGCGTGGTGCCGGCGCCGACTGCCATCAACAGGCCTCGTGTGCTCGGGCGCACGACTTTCTCCCCGGGGATGAAGCCGACCAGGATGACGGCGACCAGGGCGACGGCCAGACCCACGTAGCCGAGCGGGCTGAACGCCTCGCCCTGCACGAGCAGGCCCCACGACATCGGGGCCACGGCGGTGATCACCGCCGTCAGAGGCGAGAGGATGCTCATCGGGCCGACGGCGAGGCACGCATACAGGAGCACGATCGCCACGACGCCGAGCACACCGGACAGAGCCCCCCAGAGAACGTCGGCGGGCAGCCATGCGCCGCCGACGAACGGCATCAGCGCGAGCAGGGCGACCAGTCCGGACGCCGCGGCGACGGCCGTGACGACGATCGAGCGGAGTCGCCGCGCGGCGAGGCCTCCGAGGAAGTCGGCCGAGCCGTAGACCAGTGCGCCCGCGAGGGCGACGAGTGCGGCGATCATCCCGATCAGCCTACGGTGAACCCCGCGCGGGTGATTGCTAGATAGGCTAGCAATATGTCCTCGCCGCATCACGCCCGCCGATCGCCCAACCGATGGGTCCGGGTCGGAATACCTTTCGTCCTGGTCCTCATCTGGATCGTCGGCGGATCCGTCGGCGGCCCCTACTTCGGCAAGGTCGACGAAGTGGCCACGAACGACCAGTCGAGCTTCCTGCCCGAGAGCGCCGACGCGACTCAGGTGTCCGAGCGGTTGTCGGAGTTCCTCGGAGACGACGCGATCCCCGCCATCGTCGTCATCGAGGGGGAAGGCGAGCTGACCGAGGAGGAGCTGGCCGAGATCACCACCGTCTCGGAGGAGATCGCCGAACTCCCGGGGATCATCGACGCGGTCTCGCCTCCGATCCCCTCCGACGATGCGCAGGCGGTGCAGATCGTCGTGCCCATCGACGCCTCGGGCGAGGTTCGGGAGACGGTGGAAGAGATCCGCGACCTGCTCGAGGAGGACCTGCCCGCCGGCGTCGAGGGCTGGGTCACCGGGCCCGCCGGGTTCACCTCGGACCTGACCGAGGGCTTCCTCGGCATCGACGGTCTGCTGTTGGCGGTCGCTCTGATCGCGGTGTTCATCATCCTCGTGATCGTCTACCGGTCGCCCCTGCTTCCGGTGCTCGTGTTGCTCACGAGCGTGTTCGCGCTGTGTGTCGCGCTCCTGGTGGTGTGGTGGCTGGCCTTCGCCGACGTCGTCGTGTTGAACGGTCAGGTCCAGGGGATCCTGTTCATCCTGGTCATCGGCGCGGCCACCGACTACGCCCTTCTCTACGTCGCGCGCTTCCGGGAGGCCGTCGGTGAGGGGGTCGGGAGGTGGGATGCCACGCTGCGCGCCTGGCGCGGCGCCTTCGAGCCGATCCTCGCCTCCGGGGGGACGGTCATCGCGGGGTTGCTCTGCTTGCTCCTGAGCGACCTCGCCACCAACCGTGCACTGGGTCCGATCGCCTCCATCGGCATCGTGTTCTCGATGCTCTCGGCCCTGATCTTCCTTCCCGCACTCCTGGCGCTGTTCGGGCGGGCGGCATTCTGGCCCTTCATCCCGAAGAACCCGCCGGCACAGATCCCCGAGGATCTCACCCAGCCGGTCAAGGGGTTCTGGCAGCGCCAGGCGCGACTGGTGGCCCGACACTCCCGGCCGGTGTGGATCATCAGCACCGTCGTCCTCCTCGCCGCCGCCGTGGGCGTCACCCAGCTGAAGGCCGACGGTGTGGCCACCAGCGACCTCGTGCTGGGTTACTCGGAGGCTCGTGAGGGGCAGGACGTGCTCGCCGAGCACTTCCCCGCCGGCTCGGGGAGCCCCGTGTACGTGATCGTGCCCGAAGACGACCTGGCAGATGCCGCGGAGGTCCTCGACGACAGCGCAGGCGTCGACGCCGTCGCGGTCTCGACGGAGGACTCGCCGACCGGCCAGGCGACGGTCACGGTGGCCGACGGCGAGGCGGCGCTCGAGGCGTTCGGCCCGCCCGGTACCGACGCCCCCGCCCCGACGGTCTCGGACGGCGACGTCCTGCTCATCGGCACGCTGACCGACACGGCGGACTCCGTCGAGGCTGAAGACGCCGTGCGTGACCTCCGGGTCACCTACGACGACACCCTGGGGGAGGGGACGGCGCTGGTCGGTGGTGTGACGGCGACGGACATCGACTCGAACGACACCTCGATCCGGGACCGCACGATCATCATCCCCGTCGTGCTCGTGGTCATCCTGCTCATCCTGATGCTCCTGCTGCGGGCCGTCGTCGCGCCGGTCATCCTCATCCTGAGCGTGATCTTGTCGTTCGGCTCCGCCATGGGTGTGGCCGCCCTGGTGTTCAACGGGATCTTCCAGTTCCCCGGCGCAGACCCCGCGGTGCCCTTGTACGGATTCGTGTTCCTCGTCGCGCTCGGTGTCGACTACAACATCTTCCTGATGTCGAGGGTGAGGGAGGAGACGATCACCCACGGCACGCGCCGGGGAATCCTCCGCGGGCTCGTCGCGACCGGCGGTGTCATCACCTCCGCCGGGCTCGTGCTGGCGGCCACCTTCGCGGCCCTGGGGGTCATCCCGATCCTGTTCCTCGCGCAGATCGCGTTCATCGTCGCCTTCGGGGTCCTGCTGGACACGTTCGTCGTGCGATCTCTCCTGGTCCCGGCGCTGTCGTATGACATCGGTCGCGCGATCTGGTGGCCCTCCAAGCTTGCGCGGCGGGACGAACCGCCACGGGCCGCGGCGACGGGCGGGCCTGCGGCCGCGGCATCCGCGGCGGACGCGGTCACCGACGACGGACACGCGCTGACACGCGCGGAGTACCGGCGTACGCTCGAAGAATGACCAGGGCACTGTTCATCGTCGACGTCCAGAACGACTTCACCGAGGGCGGTGCGCTCGGCGTGGCCGGCGGCGACGACGTGGCGAGCCGCATCAGCGCCTACGTCGCCGCCCACCGGCACGAGTACGCGATCGTGGTCGCCTCACGGGACTGGCACGACGCCGACAACGACAACGGCGGGCACTTCGCCGCCGGTGAGCCCGACTTCGTCCAGACCTGGCCCGTGCACTGTGTCGCCGGGACGGCGGGGGCGGAATACGACGACCATTTCGACACCTCGGCGGTGTCCCATCATCTGAAGAAGGGGCAGGGCAAGCCTGCCTATTCGCTCTTCGAAGGGGAGACCGACGAAGGGGTGACGGCGGTGCGGCTGCTCGAGGAGCACGGCATCCTCGACATCGATGTGGTGGGAATCGCGACCGACTACTGTGTGCGCGCATCCGCTCTCGACGCGATCGCGGCGGGCCGTCACGTGCGTGTGCTCACCGATCTGGTGGCGGGCGTCGCCGCAGAGACCAGCGACGCGGCGCTGGCCGAGATCGCCCACGCGGGCGGAGAGCTCACGAAGACTGTGGATTGATGCCGCACGGGAGGTGGTGCGCCGCGTAGTCTCGACGTGTGACCGACGAAGAGCCGGAAGCCTCCGCCCAGGACCGTGTGACCAACCCGGTGGCGATCGCGGGTGTCGCCCTCGCGGTCGTGGCACTGCTGCTCAGTGTCGTCAGCCCGGGGCTGTCGATCCTCGTCGGCGTGCCCGCGGTGGCCTGCAGTGCGTTCGGATTCCGCCTGTACGCCCTCGGACGCGGTGGCCGATTCCCTGCGGCTGCGGGACTGGTGATCGGGACGGCGGCGGTCATCCTGCCCATCGGGCTGTATCTGACGCTCTGAGCCGTCCCCGGCCACACGGTGGGCCCCGTGGGGCTCGAACCCACCCAGGGGGTCAGAGTCAGCGGGTCATCGGGTGCAGAGAGTTGTTATTACGCGCATCTTGAGCCATTCTCGGTCTGGTCGTAGAGGCCCGATAAGCGCCGAGTGTTGCCGTTTCGTTGCCACGCACGCCCAGCGCCGCCGAAGGAGGGACCAAGCGATGCCGACGTTCGAGGAGTGCATGCGCGAAGCGTACGAGGAGTACGTCCGCGGGTGGGTCGATCAGCACTGGCCCAAGGCGGCGAGCATCCCAGAAGTCCAAGGCGATCCACCGGGCGAGGGTAGCGACGGAGACAGCGAGTGACGCTCCCGCGATCGCCGCATGGCTGGACTCACTGGTGGCCATGCTTGCACTTATAAGTGAAAGATGTGACGATGAGGTATGCACACCTGGAGGACGGTTTAATGCCCGGGACCCTGGCCATTCGTGATCTTCTGGTCGCTGATGATGAGCACCAGCGGCAAGCTGCTGAGGTTGTAGAGCTGACCTCTGACGAGCCCCACCTCATGTTCAAGGTCGCCACGCACGCGGGTGAGCTTGAACTTCCCGACCATCTCGCGAGATTCGTCACTCATGTCATCAATACCGTCGCCGATGGGGCGACGCTGCAGGTCCGGTCGATGCCTGAGGAGGTCTCGACTACGGTGGCGGCGGACCATCTCGGCGTCTCACGCCCGACAGTGATGAAGATGATCCGGGAGGGGCGGCTGAAGGCGCACCTTGTCGGCACCCACCATCGCGTGAAGTGGAGCGACCTTGAGGAGTTCGAGGCGCTTCGCCGGGACGAACGCCGCGGCGCTGCGGAGCGCCTGCGCGACTTCGGTCGAGAGATCGGCGACTGAGGCCTCAGGAAGAGCCCACGAGATGACAGTGCAGCGCATCTTTGTAGACGCCAACGTGTTGGCGTCCCGAGTGCAGCGCGACTGGCTCTTCCTCATCGCGGCCGAGACCCGCATGTTCGACACCTACATCACCGAAGACGTGCTCGCGGAGACCATCCGAGTGCACCGCAAGCGCAGGCCGACAGCCGGCGGTGGTGAGATCACGCGGCTTCGAGCGCATCTTGTACAAGCCGCGGACCATATGGTCGACGATTTCCCTGGCGCTCTCACGTTTGTGGGCACGGACCAGCACGACCGGCATGTCCATGCGGCAGCGGTTGCTTGCGACGCTCACAAGCTCCTGACCTGTGACAATGGCTTTCTCCGCATGGACGAGAGCCTTATGGATGCGTTGCCGTACGAACCATGGCACCCTGACGACTTCTTCATCCTGGCCAATGACTCAGCGCCTGCGGCAGTTCGCGCTGTTGTCCAAGATCAGCTCAGGTACTGGAAGGCGGGGGTGGATAAACCTCAGCTGGCGGAGAAGCTGGCCGACGACCAGTGCCCGATGTTCGCCGAAGCGGTGCGCGAGCACTTGGCCGCTCTGACGGGCCCGGCCGCACTTAAGGCCTACAAGAAGCGAAAGGAAGCTGCTGCGCGCTCGAAGGCACGTGCGTGAGTCATCCTCTCGACAGTCCTCCCGGCTCCGCGTGTTGTGCAGGGTCGCGCGGAGCCGGGAGCGTACTAGGCCGCGACGAAGCCCACCGCTGCATCGCTAGGGGTGATCGCCGGTGCTTTTCGTCAGTTCTGACGGAAAGCACCGGCGGCCGCCGAGCATCGATCACGCGCTGGCGCTCGATAGGGTGATCGCCATGTCAGTCTGGGACGTCGTCGTCGACATTGTGATTCCGTTCGCCGCAATCCTCGTCCCAACCGGTATCGCGATCCTCTTATTCAGGGCAGAGCGGAAAGCGGCTGCGCAAGTTCGAGCAGAGGAAGCCGCCGACCGCAAGCAGGAGAAGATCACAGAGGGCATCCGGGCTGTCGAACGGGCGATGAACTACCTCATCCAAGCCGGCTACGAGGCCGACTTCCGCGATTCGGCACGCGTCCGGTTCAAGGCCGTCGACGAGATCTCCTTGATCAAACACAATCTCGGCCCTGACAACGACCCCGTGTGGAAGTGGATCGTAGAAGAAGTCCAGATTGTCGCGAGAGGCCTCGGTGATCGCGACGACATCGGCCTACTGAGTATTTGAAGGCTTGAGCGCCACTGAATATTGAGGTTCAGGGCCACTGGGTATCGCGATTCGGGGCCAGTCGATATTGCCGGTGAGTGCCACCTGGTCGTGGTGGCACTCACCGGCATCGTCGGTCAGCTGGTCATGGCGGCGTGTTCGCGCATGTTGGTGCTGCCGGTTTCGATCCAGATGGTGTTGTGGACGATCCGGTCCATGATCGCGTCGGCGTGGACTCCGCCGCCGAGGCGCTGGTGCCAGTCCTTCTTCGCGTACTGGGTGCAGAACACTGTCGATGCGGCGTC
>NZTV01000078.1 GCA_002703245.1 Microbacterium sp. | reverse complement strand
CGTCTTCTTCTCCACCGGGATCACTGGTGGTCTACCCATGGTCAAACTCTCCGCTCAGGACTCAATCAATCGTCCTGCCACAAAGTCTGACGCGCGACATGACACCGAAAGCATGATCGATGCTGCCTACGCCGCATGGCGCACCGATCTCGTCGCGGGGCTCGCAACGGTTCTCGTCTCAGACTCCAACGAATCCGTGACCGCGCTCAATAACCGCGCACGGACCGATCTCATTCTCGACGGAACCGTTCACGGGATCCGTGAATCGGAGCTGCACGATGGAAACTATGCGGCGTGCGGTGACACCGTCATCACTCGGCGCAATGATCGCCGCCTACTGGCAGGGCGAGGCTGGGTGCGCAACGGGGATCGCTGGAACGTCGTCGATGTTCGACGCGATGGATCGATGCTTGTTCGACGCGCTGGAAGTTCCTGGGGGACCAGCGTTCTTCTGCCAGCCGATTATGTAGCTGAGCACGTCGAACTCGGCTACGCCGTGACATCCTTCCGCGCGCAAGGCCTCACCACCGATACTGCCCACGCGCTCGTCGACTCCACCATGACCCGAGAGACCTTCTACGTGGCTATGACACGGGGGCGTGATGCCAACGTCGCCTACGTCGCTGTGGACAAACCCGACGCATCCCATGATGGCCCGCATCCGGGACAGAACGATGAAGTCACAGGCCGCAGCGTTCTCAGTGGCGTGCTCCAGCACGTCGGCGCCGAACTTTCCGCACATGAAACGATTGCCGTCGAACAAGAGTCTTGGGGAACGATCGCCCAGCTCGCCGCCGAGTACGAGACGATCGCCGCGGCAGCGCAACGCGACCGGTGGGCCGCCCTGATTCGGGCATCCTGCCTCACTACAGAAGAAGCCGACGATGTACTTGACTCGGATGCGTTCGGCCCTTTGACCGCAGAGCTGCGCCGAGCTGAAGCCAACCATCATGACCTGGCCAGTGTGCTCCCGCGTCTTGTCCGTGCGCGCGGCTTTGGGGATGCGGACGACATCGCTGCGGTCATCCGTCACCGACTGATAGCGGCGACTGCTCAGCCCGCTGGATCGGGGCGTTCACGGAAAGCGGCCAGGCTCATTGCCGGGCTTGTGCCCGAAGCGATGGGGTCGGTCGCTGATGACATGCGTCAGGCGCTCGATGAACGTCGTGACCTCATCACGCAGCGGGCCGACGCAGTGCTCGGCAAAGCAATCGCAGATGATGCGCAATGGATCGCGGGCCTTGACCCTCGATCGTGGACACGGTGTCGGTTCGGTCATGCCGCTTCCGCGAGGGTAGCGGACGCGGTCGCCGCGTAGGCGGCTTCGTAGGTGTTCGGGGTGATGTTGCCGATCGCGGAGTGGCGCCTGCGGGTGTTGTAGCGGTTCGCCCACCGGAACACGGTCCGGTATGCGGTCGCCTGGTCCGGGAACGCTGCCCGGCCCTCGAGGAGCTCCCGCTTGAGCGCGGCGTTGAAGCTTTCGGCCAGTGAGTTGTCGGCACTCGTCCCGATCGCGCCCATGGACTGGGTCACCCTGAATTGCTTGCAGAGCGTGCCGTAGGCCTTGGAGGTGTAGACGCTGCCGTGGTCGCTGTGGAAGATCGCGCCGGCGAGACTGCCGCGATCGCGGGCCGCGGCGCGGAGGGCGTCCTCGACGAGCTCGGTGCGCATGTGGTCGGCGACCTGCCAGCCCGCGAGCTTCCGCGAGCCGAGATCGATGCAGGTCGCGAGGTAGAGGTTCGACCCATCCGCGATGGGCAGGTAGGTGATGTCGCCGACATACCGGCGGTTCGGTTCACCGATGCTGAACTCCCGTTCGACCAGGTCCGGGAAGCGGCGTCCCGACTGGTCCGGGATCGTGGTCTTCACGCGCCGCCGCAGCCGGATCCCAGCGAGCCGGTGCTCCCGCATCACCCGCGCGACCCGCTTGTGATTCACCCGCTCCGTCGCGGTCACGCCGTCGTTGAGGTCGGCAGTGATCCTCGGTGCCCCGTAGGCGCGGTCACCACCCTGCGCGGGGTCCTGCAGCACCCGGATCCGCAATGCCAACGCCGCGTCCTCCGCTGCCTTCACGGCTCGCCGCGGGGCGGCGTCCAGCCAGGCGTAGAACGACGACCTCGCGATCTCGACGACCTCACACAACCGCTTCACGCCGTAGGCGTCCTTGTGGTCCTCGACGAACTGGAAGCGGTTCACCAGTTCGTCTCCCCCGCGAAATACTTCGCCGCCTGACGGAGGATGTCCCGCTCCGTCTCGAGCTTGCGTTGCTCCGCCCTCGAATCCGCGAGCTCGGCCTCGAGGCGGGCGATCCTCGCGGCTTGCGACTCCGCTCGCCCCGACGCGGGCGTCAGCGTCCTACCCGCAGTGGTCGTCCCCGAGCCGAGCTTCTCGACCCATTCCCGCAGCGCGCCCCGGGAGATCCCTAGATCCGCCGCGATCGCCTTCAACGTCGCGCCCGGCGTCGACTCATACAAGTCCACCGCCCGCTGACGGAACTCGTCCGTGTAGTACTTCCTAGCCATCCCTTGGATTCTCGCTTCCCCAGCGCCGTGCTGGAATCAGCGTGTCCAAGATCAGGGGTCAAGTTCCCGCGTCACTCGGCGAAGCTCCCGCCTCTGCATCAGGGCGTGAGAGGTGGCAGTTGGCGGCGCGGACGATCGCCGCGTATCGCGACCGATACGCCGTCACGACGCCGAGCCCACTTGGACTCCGACCCGAAGCCACGGCGCAGCGAATCGATCACGCGAGGGCCGAAGCAGCACTCGCCGAGATCCGCCGTATGAACGCCGCGGCCAAGGTTGCGCAGCCCCATCGTGAGCCGTCTGAGCGGACTTCGGAGGGGCGCGTGCTCTGACCGTTGCCCGGTCGCGCCGGTGCACGCGCTTTTCTCCAGTCAACTGCGCTGAAGAAGAAGTGCGATTACAGGCCGCGTGAATCGGGTGAGCGACGATCACACGCTGCAGCGATGCGAAATGCTCGTGACAGCTCCGCGTTGTGGTCGTTGCTCTTGTCCTCGTCGGCGAGTCGAAGAACGTCTTCGGAACCTGTGAGCAATCGGGCGCGTCTGTCTTGAATAAGGATGTTGGAGCCATAGCTGGCGGCACTCGTCACGGGGCCAGGAACCGCACCGACTGAGCGACCAAGCTCCACGGCTACGTCGGCGACACGCAGTGATCCCGACCGCGCCCCCGCCTCAACGATCACCGTTGTCGAGGAGAGCGCGGCCATAATCCGGCCACGATCGAGAAAGCGCTGCCGTGTTGGTGCTACACCCGGTGCACCCTCAGAAACGAGGAGACCTTGTTGCTCAATACGCGCAAACAGATCCGCGTGTCCGGCAGGGTATGAGCGATCGACCCCACCCGCGAGGACTGCAATCGTTCTTCCACCGGTCGCCAACGCCGACCGGTGCGCGGCTGCTTCGATACCGTAGGCACCGCCAGCGACAGCAACACGGCCACTGAGCGCGAGGTCACTGGCAAGTTCAATCGCCATGTGGTCTCCATACGCGGTGGAGGCACGCGCACCGGTCAGCGTGATGCGGTCGGCAAGAGGCTTGGCCAGGAGCGCAGTCTCGCCACGCGTCCACAGCGCATATGGGGTGCGCGCTCCAAGATCGTTGAGAGCGACCGGCCAATCCTTCTCACCCGGAATCAGGACCTGGAGGCCTTGTCGCTCGAAGGCTGCCATCTGTGTGGCCAAGGTGTCGGCGCTGCTGACAGTGAGCAAGCGTTCGCGCCATACGGCTGCTGCGATTTGGTCGAGGCCGGGCACCGCGCCGTCAGCATCAGCGAGACGGAGCAGTTCTACGGCGCCGACCTGGCCAAGGAGACGACCGGTCGACGAATCATTCGGTGCAGCAACGAGCGAGAGAACGGTTCGCGCGCTCCGCTCGTCGTGTCCGAGGGAAGAGAGGGAAGTCATCATCGGGCTCCTTCACAGCCAGTCATCACCGTGCAGGTGCGCGGCACCGCCCTTTCCTATGTCGTTGGTTCGGCGTACCCTTGGAACCAGGCGACACACTCAATGTTCGCCATCGCCCGCGCGATGGCATGACGGCCCCAGGGCAGTCCTCCAAGGTTCAACGTTGCCGAACCATGAGAGGACCGTTGTCATGCTTCGAATCATCTGGTTTATCAGCATCCACCTCCGCAACGTCATGCGCAGGTATATGCCCACCAACATCCTGCTCGACGCGATTCGAACCCGCCGCGGGCTCAGGTGGGGCGTGCCTGCGATGCTCCTCGCAATCCCGTACCTTCTCGCCGCGAGCGTTTGCACTGCGCTCATCGACGGGGGAGCGCCCCGCTGGCTCTACGTCGTTGCTCTTGTCTGCATCTGGAACGCGTTGAAGTTCGTGTGGATCGGCCCGATATGCATTGGCCTGCTCGTACAGACGCGGGCTGCGGAATATCGAGATTCACATCGATCTCAGCCCCAGAACACCTCGGCTTGGGGCTAGCGGTAACTGCCGGGCGCATCTGACGCCAGTGGCCAGTGGCCCGGGGCAGACGGCGATGTCGGTGGTCGCCGATACCATGATCTCGTGCGGTCCCACCGGTCCGTCTACCCGTACCCGATGAGTCCAGGAGCCCAACGATGAGCTACCGTAACAAAACCTATGTCGCTTTCGCGAGCGAAGACATTCACTACTACCGATTGATGACAGCGTGGAAGGCGAGCGACAACATCGACTTCGATTTCACGAACGCTCACGATATCTATGAGGCCCGCGACACGAGTACGCCTGAAACGATCAAGCGGCGGCTACGCGAACGGTTGAACAACACCAAGCAGGTGATCTTGTTGGGAAGCGCTGACGCGCGTCGCAAGGGTGGCAACGGTACTTCGTTCCTTGCCTACGAGGTCAATGCGATCATCTCTCTAGGGCTTCCGGTCGTGATCGCGAACCTGGACAGCGCCCGCGGGCATGTCAGCGGGAATGTTCCGACACCGTTTGCTGATGCCGACTATTACACGATGGCGGTATCGTTTGGGCCAAAGATCATCAAGCACGCCCTCGACGACTATGCCGCCAACTTCGCCGGATCAAGTAACACAGGACCGTACCGCTACAAGGAATCGGTATACGAGAGTCTTGGGCTGAACAAGTAGTGCGTCACAAACGTAACCCTCGTCGGTATGCGGCAGGGTTCTCCCGCCGTTTTCTGGAGGCGATTGGTGCGCAGGCGGCGGGAGTAGGCGCGATCGCCGTGTTTGCTCCTGACATGCTGAAGGACCAATGGTTGCTGATAGTCGTGGCTGTGGTTGTGGCAGCAGCATGGGCGGTATTCAAGCAACGCCAGGTGTCGCCGTCGCAATGGTATGCCCAAGGAAACTTCACGATTCGACTCGTCGTCGGTGATTTGTTTCAGCAGGATGCGTCGGCGATGGTCGGGATGACGACGACGTTCGATACGGACCCGACCATTATCGACGCGGGTAGCGTGCAGGGAAGCTTTCTGCGTACTGTCTACGCGAGCTCGCATACCCGTCTTGACCAGGAGCTGGCGGAGTCGCTGGCAACCGTGAGGCCGGTCTCCACTATCGTCAAGGCGGGAAAAGGGCATGCGTATCCGCTGGGGACCGCTGCGATCCTCAAAGGCCGCGGTGCTATCCGCTATTACTGTCTCGCATACACCGAGATGGACGAGCACAACCGCGCGCAAGGTTCAATTCGCGGCATCGTTCACAGCTTGGACAAGCTTTGGGACGCCGTCGATATTCACAGCAATGGTGCCGCAATCTGTGTGCCGTTGCTTGGTCAAGGTCAATCTCGTGTCCCGGAGTTAACCGCCGAAGCCGCCGTGCGGTTGATGGCGTTCTCGTTCTTCCTGCGCTGTCGCCGAAAACGGGTGTCTTCTGAACTGCGGATCGTCATCCACCCGAACGAGATCAATAAGATCGACCAGATTGAGTTCCAAGCTTTTCTCCGCTCCTTGGCGACAGCATGACCGACAGCGCCAGTAGTCTCGACATCCCGGAGCAGGAGCGGTGCGCGTTCTGTGACTATCTCACGGGGAGTCGCCCGTTCACTATCCTTCGCCGCGACCGCCTCGTGGCGGTGCTCGTAACACGAGAGCAACGCGGACTCGGACATCTCCTAGTCCTCCCCACACGGCACTACCCGACGTTGTTGGAGTCACGGCGGGATGAACGCCACGAGTTGATCGATACCGTCACCTGGGCTGCCGCCGCCATTGATGAGGCCTACGAGCGTCCCGGGATTGCTGTGTGGCAGAACAATGGCACCGCAGCTCACCAGGCGATTCCTCACCTCCACTTTCATGTCGCCGCGACGCTTCCCGGAGGCGGCACGAACTTCGACGACGTACCGGAACTCAGCGTCGCCGAAACCGACCAGATCGCCGCGAGGATCCTGAGTACAGCTCCACCTATCGAAGGCTTTCTCCGTGATTGAGCGGGCATGCCCACACGTCGGTCCAGTCGAACGGATAAGGGGACCAAAAGGGGACCAGAATCATGCAAATCATGCATCCCGTGAGGTGCTCTGCATGATTTAGCACCCGGAGCCATGCGGAAAACGGTCCAAACCGAGCCGTTTGGACGCCTGGGGGTCAGGGGGTCGCAGGTTCAAATCCTGTCAGCCCGACGAAAACGCCCTGATGAGAAGCCATTTTCATCAGGGCTTCGTCATGTCTGGCGACAGGTTTTCGTTGGTCCCCCTCTGGTCCCCTCGCCGAGGTGCTGATGCTCGCTCCGAGGCGCCGGAGGGCGGATCTGGCTCTCTGGAGTTCGTCGCCTGTGGATAAGGGGACCAAAAGGGGACCAGAGTGCCCGATCCTGACTCCGGGCTCCCGATCACAGGGACCTCGACGCGTCGCGCCGGGTCGGCCTGCTGGCCTTGGCGGATCGGGCGAGGAAGGCGTTGGCCTGCTCCGCGGCGGAGGCCAGGTGCCGGTCGTCGGGGTGCAGGTATCCGCGGGTCGTCTCGACGGAAGCGTGGCCGAGGATGTCCTGGAGGACGTGCAGCGGGATGCCGGCGTCGGCCATCCAGGTCGCGCCGGTGTGCCGGAGGCCGTGCCGGGTGAGGTCGGGCAGGCCGAGATCGCTGACGATCTGGTCCCAGTTCGTGGCGTCCCTGACGGTCGCTGTCGTGAGTGCGCCGCCTTTCGGGCCGACCAGCAGCCGGTCCCCGGGCTCTTTCCCCTCCGTGAGCCGCTCAAGAACCGGCCGGAGCGGGTCGAGGATCGGGACGCGTCGCTCTCGGCGGCCCTTAGTCTGCTTCGTGATGAGCCCGCCCTTGCCGGGGTAGGTCTGCCGGGCAATGACCACGATGTTCTTGTCGAACCGGACGTCACCGGCCTGAAGACCCGATACCTCGGAAGAGCGCGCGGCGAGGAGCGCGGCAAGCATGACGAAGTCCGAGTAGGACTGGTGGATCTTCCCGCAGGCTTCTGAAGCGTCCCCGGTTCTCTGCCGCTCCTATGCGGGTGCCAGCACCGGGTGGGATGGCGTTTCGAGGTCAGCGTAGTAGACGGCCTCGAACTCGTCGGGCGGGACATCGCCGAGCGTGGAGTGCAGGCGCCGGTGGTTGTACCAGTCGACCCATTCGGCGGTGACCCATTCCACGTCGTCGACGGTCCGCAGCGGCCCGTTGCGGAATGGGGAGTCGTCGCGGATGGCTTCGTTCTTGAACAGCCCGATCGTCGACTCGGCGAGGGCGTTGTCGTAGGCGTCGCCGATCGACCCGATGGACGCGGCTATGCCCTCGAGGGCGAGGGTCTCGGCGAAGCTGATCGAGGTGAACTGACCAGGTTCAACCGGTCGATGCAACACCGCTTTGTTGGAGCAACAGTAGCTGTTCGTTGAACGCCTCGGCGGGAGTCTTCCAGTCCAGCGCCTTGCGCGGCCTCGTGTTGAGCGCGTGGGCGACGGCTTCGATCTCCTCAGCCGACCAGGAAGACAGATCTGTGCCCTTGGGGAAGTACTGACGAAGCAGCCCGTTCGTGTTCTCGTTCGTGCCGCGCTGCCAGGGCGATTGCGGATCGGCGAAGAAGACCGGGATGCCGGTCTCGACCGTGAACTTCGCGTGAGCAGACATCTCCTTGCCGCGATCCCAGGTCAGCGACCTCGCCAGCTGGGTCGGGAGTGTCGACATCGTGTTCGCCAACGCGTTCTTCATCGTGATCGCGCCATAGCCGGCCAGTGCTGGGCCGTTCTTGGGTGTCTCCTTGTGCCGGTATCCCTCCTCGCGTGGCAGGTGCACCAGCAGGGTGAATCTGGTGCTGCGGTCGACGACGGTGCCGATCGCTGAGCGTTCTAGGACGTGTTGATCAAGCCGGTGCGTAGCCAGATCAGGGTTGCGGCGAGGGCTATCGCGGCTCGGTAGTTGCGGGCGAGCTTGTCGGTACGCATCGCGATGCCGCGCCATTGCTTGAGCTTGTTGAAGCACCGCTCGACGACGTTCCGGTCGCGGTAGCGGACCCGCTGCTGGGCACCGAAGTCGATCGGTCGTCCGGGCCGCTTGCGACGGTGAGCGATCTGGTCATCACGCTCAGGGATCGTCGCGGGGATCCCGCGCTGACGCAGCCACGCACGGTTCGCCTTCGACGGGTAGCCCTTATCGGCGAGCACCCGATCCGGCCTCGTGCGCGGTCGGCCCTTGCCTGCACGGCGGACGTGAATGCTCTCGAGCACGGTGGTCATCATCGTGGTGTCGTTCACATTCCCGCCGGTGAGCACCCAGGACAGCGGCCTCCCTTTGCCGTCCGCGACCAGGTGAACCTTGCAGGTCAGGCCGCCGCGGGAACGGCCGATCGCATGATCAGGCGGCTCGGCCCGCAGATTCTTGTGATTCGGTGGAGCCCCCTGTGTCCCGAGCAAGCGTCGCGCCGTGCTGATGCACTCGTGCGATCGTCGAGTCGATCGAGACCACCCAGTCGACGTCGCCGTTCGCATCGGCGAGCTTGTGAACCTCGCCCAGCAGCTTCTCCCAGGTGCCGTCTTCGGCCCACCGGTTGAACCGCTTGTAGATCGAGTTCCACTTCCCGAACCGCTCCGGGACGTCTCGCCATGGCGCCCCAGTCCGGTACTTCCAGACCGCACCCTCCACAGCCGAGCGGTGATTCGTCCAAGGCCTGCCCGCCGTCTTCACCGCCGGCAGCATCGGCTCCAGGAGCCCCCACACCTCATCAGAGATCTCGCGACGCGTCACACCACAAGACTCCCCGACGAACACCGCAGACCCCTTGATCAACACGGCCTAGCCCGATCAGCAGGTCACCTTCCTTACGTTGTTGGTGAGGCCGGATCCGACGTTGGCGTAGCGTTCCGGTCACCCTCGGGCAGCGGGTATGGCTCAGTTGTCGCCCTGCCGCTTGG
>NZTV01000077.1 GCA_002703245.1 Microbacterium sp. | reverse complement strand
CACCTACGAAACCGCCTACGCGGCGACCACGTCCGCTACCCTCGCGGAAGCGGCATAACCGAAACGACACCGTGTCCACGATCGAGGGTCAAGGCCCACCCGGGCTTCTTGGCACCCGTGCTCCTGTCGACCGGGATACAGCGGTCCTTCTCGCTGCTCTGCACACCGATGCGGTCCGACCAGGCAGCACGTGACATCCGGAAAAAGAAGACGGAGTACATCTCAGACGCAGCCCAACGACAGCGCATCGGCCAGATAGAGGATGCCTCGCAGACGGCTGAGTTTCAGGACGTTCTCCAGCAGGAAGCCGATCTCACCTCTGGGCACGGCGTCCTGCGCTACACCGGCCTCATCTCAGTGTCCGCACGAACCGCTGATGACCTCGACGCCGCCGTCGCAGCGATCGAGCAAGCGGCCATTCAAGCGTCCTGCGAGACGCGACTCCTCGTTGGACAGCAGGCCCAAGCGTTCACCGCGGCGGCTCTGCCGCTATGCCGGGTTGTGTGATCGTCAGGCAGGAAGCCGATGATCCGATTGGATGCGCGTGGCATGCGCGCGTCAGTCCCCGCCGTTCGCCGCCTTCTTCGCGGTCATTGAACTTGTCTGATCGTCAGGTGAAATGTCCACGCGATATCCATAAGGACATTTAGCCGCTGACCCGCGGTATTCGAGTTGGCGCGATTGGTGGAGAAACCTTCCTCTTGGGAATGGTCACTGGCTACTGTATAGTCATCGCATGCTGACTATTGCTTCGCGTCTCGACGTCATGAACCGGCTTGGCCGAGCGATGGCGGACCCGACGCGCTCCCGGATCTTGATGACTCTGCTCGGCGGGCCGAGTTACCCCGCTGTGTTGTCTCGCGAGTTGGAGCTGACTCGTTCCAACGTCTCGAACCATCTGACTTGCTTGCGTGATTGCGGGATCGTGGTGGCCGAGCCTGAGGGCAGGCAGACCCGCTACGAGATCGCGGACCCTCACCTCGCGGCGGCTCTGACTTCCCTTGTGGATGTGACGCTGGCGGTGGACGAGAACGCACCGTGCGTGGACTCGTCGTGCACCGTGCTGGGCTGCTGCGGGTCGGTAACGAACGCATGAGCGCCGTGATGCGGTCTCAGGTGGACACCGTCGACGTCGACGATCATGACGACGACAATCATGACCGGCCGTGGTGGACGGACCGCGGGATCATGGTCCCGGTTTTCTCCGGTGTCGCGTTCCTCTCGGGCCTGATCTGCGAATGGTCCGGTGCGGAGATTCCGGCGCTAGTACTGTTCTGGATCGGATTGCTGCTGGGCGCGTCGACATTCACCCCCGGTGCGATCAGGAAGCTACTCAAGGGCAAGCTCGGCATCGGTCTGCTGATGACGATCAGCGCGGTCGGCGCGGTCATCCTCGGCTACGTCGAAGAGGCGGCCGCACTAGCGTTCCTCTACTCGATCGCCGAAGCGCTGGAGGACAAGGCGATGGACCGCGCCCGCGGTGGTCTACGGGCTCTGCTGAAGCTGGTTCCCGACACCGCGACGGTGCTCGTCGCCGGAAAGCAGACAGAGATCGCGGCGAAGGACCTCACGATCGGGCAGGTCATGTTGGTGCGTCCTGGGGAGCGGATCGCTACCGACGGCGTCGTCCGCGCTGGGCGCTCCAGCCTAGACACCTCCGCGATCACCGGCGAGTCGATCCCGGTCGAGGTCGAGCCCGGCGATGCTGTGTCCGCCGGGGCGATCAACACGGCAGGGGCACTCGAGGTCGAGGCCACGGCGGCGGGGACCGACAACTCGCTGACCACGATTGTCGAGCTCGTCGAGCAGGCACAGGCAGAGAAGGGCGATCGAGCCCGCCTTGCAGACCGGATCGCCCGGCCACTGGTACCGGGCGTGCTGATCCTCGCCGCGCTGGTCGCGCTGATCGGGTCGCTGTTCGGTGACCCGGAGCTGTGGATCACCCGCGCGCTGGTGGTGCTCGTCGCAGCCAGCCCATGCGCCCTGGCGATCTCGGTTCCGCTCACCGTTGTCGCCGCGATCGGAGCGGCCAGCAAGTTCGGCGTGATCATCAAGTCCGGTGCAGCCTTCGAGCGATTCGGCACGATCCGCCACGTCGCCGTCGACAAGACAGGTACCCTGACCCGCAACCAGCCCGCCGTTACCGCGGTCCTCACCGCCGACGGTGTGACCGAGCGTCAGGCGCTTGCCTGGGCGGCGGCGCTGGAGCAACACAGCACGCACCCTCTCGCCGCAGCGATCACCGCCGCTGCCCCGGGCGTTACCGCGGCGATTGAGGTGACCGAGCAAGCCGGGCACGGCATCGAAGGCACCGTCGACGGGGCGCGGGTCACCGTCGGCAGCCCCCGCTGGCTCGACGCCGACACGCTCGCGAGTCAGGTCACGAGTCTGGAGGAACAGGGCATGACTGTCGTGATCGTGCACCGTGGCGGGGCACCGGTCGCCGCGATCGGCGTCCGGGACGAGCTGCGCCCCGAGGTGCCGGAGGTCGTGCGCACCCTCGCCAGTCAGGGCATCGGGGTGACCATGCTCACCGGTGACAACGCGCGCACCGCGCGCGCCCTCGCCGCGCAGGCCGGGATCAACGACGTGCGCGCCGAGCTCCGCCCCGAGGACAAGGCCGCCGCGATCGGTGAGTTGTCCCACGACCGTTCGGTCGCGATGATCGGGGACGGCATCAACGACGCCCCCGCCCTCGCTGGCGCGGATATCGGCATCGCGATGGGAGCTACCGGCTCCGACGCGGCAATCGAGTCAGCTGATGTTGCCTTCACAGGCCACGATCTGCGGCTTATCCCGCGCGCGTTCGACCACGCTCGCCGCGGCCGCCGCATCATCAACCAGAACATCGTCCTGTCTCTGCTGATCATCACCGCCCTGCTTCCACTCGCGCTATTCGGTGTCCTCGGGCTCGCCGCCGTCGTCCTGGTCCACGAGATAGCGGAGGTCATCGTGATCCTCAACGGCCTCCGCGCCGCCCGCATACGGACGGCGGTCGCATGACTGCCCCAGACACCGGGCGGCACGCCGAGGCACCCACGGGAACACGCGACGAGCCGTCGCCCCGACGGAAGACCACCAAGCGGCCTTCCCGCGCGGTCGGCATTGCCCTCGCCGTCGCGGGACTCGGGCTAATCCTCGACCAGGGTACAAAAGCCCTCGCGACAGCCCAGCTTCCACCCGACGACCGCGTCCCCCTCATCGGTGACGTGCTGTCTCTGACGCTCGTGTACAACCCCGGAGCGGCATTCTCCCTCGGCTCCGGAACGACCTGGGTGTTCACCATCATCGGGGTCCTCGCCGCCGCAATAACAGTTGGATTCGCGGTGCGACTGCGTGGCGTCCGTTGGGGCATCGCACTGGGCCTGATCCTCGGCGGCGCGGTCGGCAACCTCGTCGACCGGATCATGAACCCGCCGTCGTTCGGGCAGGGGCATGTCACCGACTTCATCGCCTACGGTGACCTCTTCGTCGGGAACATCGCCGACATCCTCGTCGTCAGCGGTGTCGCCCTGCTTTGCCTGATCATGGTCACGAGCCCACAACCGGACCAGCATGAGCTCAGGGACGTGGATTCTGACCACGATTCGCCGAACGCACAGACCGACATGACCCCTGCTCGCACCACCCGAGCAAAAGGCCCATCCCAATGAAAGTACAACTCCTGCACATCGATGACTGCCCGAACACGGCGGATGCCGCAGCGCGCACGCGCGCTGCACTCGATGCGCTCGGCTACGAGCGTGTGGCGGTCGAGTCAGTCACGATTCGCTCCGAAGCCGAGGCTGCGAGCATCCACTTCGGTGGCTCGCCGACGATCCTCGTCGATGGGGCTGACCTGTTCCCGACGCCGCCAGTCCGATCGGTGGCCTGCCGGGTCTACCTGACGAAGGATGGCTTCGCCGGTGCGCCAACTCAAGAACAGGTCGAGGAGGCGCTGCGCGGCGTCTCTCGGTGACGCAGAGGCAGCATCTGCACGTAGTACCGGCTCGTCCCCGGCGCGCCCCTGGACCAGATCTAGAAGAGCAAATACATCGACGGCGCCGTCGATGACGCCGGTCTCCTGCGGGCTATCCCGCCCATCTCAGGAACCAGGACGATGGGCTAACCATCCTGGGATCGTGGGTGGAGCCGGCTGCCAAGGCAGGGGATCGACAACTGGACTACCACTCGTCAAGACCGCGGGACGTGTTCGCATCGCGTAGACAAATTGACTGACGGCTCGGCGTGATCAGCGTGGACAGCTCTCAACCAATACCACGCGCTTGTGTCGGACAAGTTCGAGGATTTCCTACAGTTCACCGACGATCGCGAGGCCGTCTCCGTCGCTCGCGAGTTCGATCTCGTCTGTCATGCTGCGCTCCTCGCTAACTGCCTGTACCTAGGTTTTGCCCACCTCAGACGTCCGGAATGCCGACTGCGCACCTGACTGCTATCAAGGCCGACGCTCGATAGCCAAGGAGACACAGCCATGCCCACGTTCTACGATCCCGGCGCTGACGCCACGGAAGCATCCGAAGCGTTGCGCGGTCTCGCCCAGGCGACACGAACGGTCGAGAATCCGCAGGATCTGTACGGCGTTCTCGGTGACCTGCTTTCAGGTGTGCGATCGCTCAAGCAGGTTCTCGATCAGATCGCTGCCGCTCACATCAAGAATCGCCCTCGCGCGTTTGACGACCACGGTGACCACTCCATCGGATCCAAGGATGCCCTGGACGCCGCCGACGAGCTTCACCAGGCGGCGACCCTGATCGACCAGGCAGAGGAACGGCTCGACGCCGCAGCGAGTGCGGCGAGTCGCGTTGCTTGGCACGAAGTGCCAGCCAGCGAAGCACCGACTGTCGCTCGTTGGATCAATGTCGTCTTCATGCAAGGTCAAGAAGCAGACGAGGTGCTGGAGATGATCGACGCCGACGGTGCTCTCGCTGGGCTCAACCATCTGAAGTACTGGGATTACGGTGACGAGACCACCAGCGCAGCGTTGGAAAACGGATACGTCTACGACGCACCTCCGAGTGGCCCGCTTGAGTATGAACTGCACGACGGCGACTACCACCTCGCCTACAGTCACGCCTTCGCGCACGTCGCGCTCTACCGAATCCACGCAGTGGACACGGTAGATCAACTGCCCGATGAAGCTCGGAGCCTCCCTGCTCCGTCGGCACCGAGCCGTGCTCGCGAGCCACAGCGAGCGACTTGGTTTGAGCCTGCCAGCATCACCGCGGTCAAGCGACAGCGAGGCCTGGGGCTATGAGCCGCGACGATGCCGAGCGCTTGCACACTGCGGTCCTCGTCGCTCCAGCATCCGAGAAGCGGCGTATACGTAAGCAGCGCAGGCAGGCTGCCGCGAAGTTGCAAGCGAACCAGCAGAGAGCGGAGCAGCAGGCGTCTCGCGCAAAGTACGCCGCGGATCTGGCTGAGCGTCGGGCAACCACATACATTTCGCCAGCTGGCGAACCAGGACCAATGCAGATGCGTTCGTCCGGAAGGTTTCGCCTGCCACGGCATCAAGACACTTCCGCAACTCTTGCTGGTGCATACCCATTCCTAGCTGAAGGCGGGCTCGGCTCCGACGGCGTCTTCGTTGGTCAGGATCTCTACTCCGGCGGTTCCTTCGTCTACGACCCATGGGTGCTCTACGCGCGCGGCATCATCACCGCACCGAATCTCGTGCTCGCGGGCATCGTCGGTTCCGGAAAATCCAGCTTGGCCAAGAGCCTCTACACACGATCGATCCCGTTCGGGCGCCGTGTCTACGTCCCCGGTGATCCGAAGGGCGAGCACACAGCGGTCGCAGAAGCTGTGGGCGGTCGGGCGATCGTGCTCGGTCATGGGCTTGCCGCTCGGCTGAATCCGCTCGACGAAGGCTACCGACCCGCCGGAATGAGCGAAGAGAGCTGGGCATCCACGATCGCCGCCCGACGACGCGACCTGATCGGCGCGCTCGCCGAGACGGTTCTCACTCGACCACTCACACCCTTGGAACACACGGCGATCGACACTGCCCTGACCGAGGTCGTTCGCAGCAACGACGTGCCGATCCTGCCGATGATTGTCGAACACATACTCGCCCCGACAGTGCAGGGGGATCCGGATGGACGCCTCGCCGAAGACGGGCGTCTCGTTGGGCATGCCCTGCGGCGCCTTGTCGCAGGTGACCTCGCCGGGCTCTTCGATGGCCCGTCGACAGTGAGATTCGATCCGACGCTGCCGATGATCTCTCTTGACCTATCGAGAGTGACAGAGAACTCGACTCTGACCTCGGTCCTCATGACCTGTTCGTCGGCTTGGATGGAATCCGCCCTACTCGACCCCAACGGTGGTCAGCGCTGGTGCATCTACGACGAGGCATGGCGCCTCATGTCTCATCCGGCGTTGTTGCGTCGGATGGATGCGCACTGGCGGCTCGCCCGCCACTACGGGATCGCGAACATGTTGATCTTCCACAAGCTGACCGACTTGGAGAATGTCGGTGACCAGGGTTCCGCGATGCGAGCCCTGGCAAGCAGTCTTCTCGCCAACGCGGAGACGCGAATCATCTACCGGCAGGAATCCGATCAGCTCGGGGCTACTGCGAGGGCGCTCGGTCTGACTGGGACCGAACAGAAGCTGCTGCCCGGTCTCGGTGTCGGCCAGGGGTTGTGGCGCATCAAGGATCGCTCTTTCGTTTGCCAGCACCAACTCCACCCCGGTGAACTTGAACTCTTCGACACGACAAGCCGAATGATCAGCAAAAGTTAAATGTTCGCGCGATTTTTCAAGGTTCTGATGACGAGAGAGGCCCGCTCCGCAGACTATGGCGAGGCTAGACCGCGAACCTGTGTATCGGCGTGCGTATGCGGGTGTGACGGTGTAAGTCCTGGTGTGCGGGAGAAGCTTAAAGGTACCGGCAGATCTGGCCGGGGTCACAGTTGTCGGGCTCGGGGTTTGCGGCGTCCTCCCGGAGCTCGGTGATGGTGTCGTGGAGCGCGGAGAGCCGGGCGATCTGCTGCTCGATGTCGCTCAGACGCGCTTCGAGCAGGTCACGAACGTGTTCGCAAGGCGCGTGGCCATCGTCGCGGATATGTAGGATCTGGCGGATCTGGGCGAGGGTGAGGCCAGCCGCCTGGCCGCGGTGGACGAAATCAATCCGGGAGACAGCGTCGGGCGTGTAGTCGCGGTACCCGGCAGGCGTGCGGTGGGCCGGTGGCAGCAGCCCTTGTTCCTCATAGAAGCGGAGCGTCTTCGCTGTTGTGCCCGCCATCTCGGCGAGTTCTCCGATCCGCATTCCGGTCTCCAATCGCCTGGGCGAGTCCTCTTGACCTTCCACTGTACTGGAAGGTACAGAATTGCTGAGACAGACAAGATCTCCAACCTTTGACAGGAGCAGGGATGACTACGAAGTACGACCTCGCCATTATCGGGTCGGGAGGCGGTGCGTTCGCCGCCGCCATCCGCGCAACCACGCTCGGCAGGTCGGTGGTGATGATCGAGCGAGGCACATTTGGTGGCACCTGCGTGAACACGGGGTGCGTGCCGTCCAAGGCGCTCCTCGCCGCTGCCGAGGCCCGTCACATTGCCGCGGATGCGACAGCCCGGTTCCCGGGCATCGCGACCGCCGCGGAGCCAGTCGACATGCCCGCACTGGTCGGCGGCAAACAGGTATTGGTCGAATCAATGCGGAGTGAGAAGTACATCGATGTCGCCGACTCCTACGGTTGGCAGGTTCGACGGGGCAACGCCGCCTTCGTGGGAACACCTGAGGCTCCGGTCCTTGAGGTCACCGCTGCCGACGGGACGGTTGAGACCATCGAGGCCGACCAGTACTTGATCGCGACCGGCTCCCGGCCTTGGACCCCGCCGATTAAACGGCTAGAGGAGGTCGGGTATCTCACTTCGACCACGGCGATGGAGCTGACCGAGGTGCCGGAATCGCTGCTGGTGCTCGGCGGCGGCTACGTCGCCCTGGAGCAGGCACAGCTGTTCGCCCGTCTCGGGTCGGAGGTCACCGTGCTAGCACGCTCGCGCCTGGCGTCGAAGGAAGAACCGGAGGTCTCCAAGGCCTTGCAGGAGGTGTTCGCCGACGAGGCCATCCGGGTGGTCCGTCACGCGGTCCCCACCCAAGCTGTTCGGGATGCGGCGAGCGGGCAGGTCGTCGTGACAGCGGACGTGTCCGGTGAGGAGCAGGAGTTCCGCGCCGACCAAGTTCTGGTCGCGCTGGGCCGCCGCCCGGTGACAGACGGCCTGAACCTCGACGCGGTGGCCGTGGACACCGGAGAGCTCGGCGAGGTAGTCGTCACCGACCGCCTGCAGTCGTCCAACCCTCGAATCTGGGCTGCGGGCGACGTGACTGGACACCCTGAGTTCGTCTACGTCGCGGCCCACCACGGCACCATGGTTGCCGAGAATGCGTTCGCCGACGCCGATAGGTCCGTCAACTACACTCGGCTGCCGCGAGTGACGTTCACCAACCCAGCGATCGGCGTGGTCGGCTTGACCGAGAAGGACGTGTTGGCCGCCGGGATCCGCTGCGATTGTCGAGTGCTGCCGCTACACCACGTGCCCCGTGCGCTGGTGAACCGGGACACTCGCGGGTTTATCAAGATCGTTGTGAACGCCGACACCGGCGAGATCCTTGGCCTGACTGCCGTCGCCAAGGATGCAGGGGAACTCGCCGCAGCTGGCGTCCACATCCTGGGCAAGACCATTACCGAGGTCGCGGATGCCTGGGCCCCCTACCTGACCATGGCTGAGGGGATCCGGATCGCCGCAAAGTCTTTCACCACCGACCCATCGCAACTGTCTTGCTGCGCATGAGGACTACCCCGGGTGCCGCGTGCCCGGTCGCACCGAGATCGGAGGTTCCGGTGATGCATCGTCATGCGTTGTCGATCCCGTACCCAGAGATCAGAAATATGTTCTTCTGCATCGAAGCTCGATGCTGTCAGAGTCACGGTGGGGTCTGGGAACGGTGAGTTAGCCGTCGTGGAAAGTTTCGGTGCTTTCGACCGTGATCCCGTCAATAAGGTCCGGGTGTTCAAAAGTGTCGACGTAGCGGCAGGCCCCCTCGATGCTCAGTCCGAACAGGTCGGCGAGTCGGCGGGGGTCGCCGCCGGTGGCACGGACTTCGGCCAGAATCCGATCTTCTCGGAGAGCCTTGGCGGAGATACCGGCCTTCTTCCAAGCCACCTGGCGAGGCGGTCGCGGACAGGCTCTGCGAGCAGGATGACACGATCGTCGGAGGTGGTCATGCGCCCGTCGCTGATGTCGGTGAGCCGTAGGTTTCGGACTTGCAAGTTCGTGAGCGCGTGGAAGGCGACGATCGCCACGGCCAGAGCGATCGCGAGCGGGGAGCGTTGCACCACCTAGGAAGCAGCCCACCACCGAGCGGGTAAACCGAACGGAACTTGAGTACATGGAGATTTAACGATGGGTGGGCGCCGACGCGCACCTCTGTGGCATGAGCAATCGCACTAGTCCTGCGGAAACACCGCCCGGATCGCCCTCCGCCCTCCCACTCGCAGTTATCACGGTCAACGAGCGCGGCATCATGACCGTCACCTACAACGGGCGCGACTTCCCGCCTCCAACGCCGGACGCGCCTTGGAGCCGCGCACGGTTTGGTGATCTTCTTGATGCGATATCCGACCACGGCACGCACACCGTCCGAGTTGAGGTACACGAGTTCGATGGCTCCGTGTTCACCGACATCGTCCATGCGGTGCGACGAGAACAACCCATCGCAGACGTTCAGTCACTCAGCACGATGCGGCGCGCGAGGCACCGCCCACCGGATCAGCTGATCGAGGTCACCGGGTCCGGATTCGTCCCTGGCGAGGACGTCACCGTCGCGCTGTCGGTCTCCAGCGCTGACGGATCCGCTGACGGGAGCGCTCGTGCGGTCATCGATATGAGCCAACTCGTGGATCACCCATCGGAGATATTGCTCATCGGACGAGTCTCCGGCGTCATCGTCACCGAATCTTTGCCATCGTGAGCACCCCAGACGGTCAGGGTCGAGGTTTCGGCGATGAGTTGACCAACTTCCTGATGATCGCGTTGATCGCAGTCTTCGGAGTCGCCGCCGTCTTGCGAGCTGCTGGTTCCATTGCGGCATTTCTCTCTGGCGCTGCGCAACCTCAGGTCGGAATTGCAGGCGGGGTCGCCATGCTGTTCAACCCGACGAAGGGCCTTGACCCTCGATCGTGGACACGGTGTCGTTTCGGTTATGCCGCTTCCGCGAGGGTAGCGGACGTGGTCGCCGCGTAGGCGGTTTCGTAGGTGT
>NZTV01000008.1 GCA_002703245.1 Microbacterium sp. | reverse complement strand
GTCGTAGCGCCGAAAGCGGCATTTCCGCGATCGAGACCGAGATCGGCAACAATCTGCGCCGCGCGCAGCAGAGGGGTGAGGTTTCAGCATCGCTTGAAGTAGAGCATGCGGCCAGACGCATACAGCTCAACATCATGGGCTTGCGCAGTTTCGCTTGCCGACCCGGCGCGAACGAGTCCGTAGCCCTCATGGCGCAAGATATCGCCAGCGAGATCCGCAAGCTCAAACAAGTGCCAAGCTGAACAGAAATAGCCCTTGCTAAGTATCGGTTATTGAAACACACTGAACTATGTTTTGCGGCTCCATCAGCGGGCGAATACAGGCCGACACAGGGACGGGTAGAAAAGAGCCCAGGCTTACCTTGAATATTGCCGCGTCGCTGCGCCAAGGCGAGCAGTCGGGTAATGTTCAGGTGCTGAATATTTCGCGAAGCGGCCTTCTTCTTCGGACAGATTTTGGTCCCTTGGACGAGCAGGCAATCACAATCACCATTCCCAATGTCGGCGACATAGATGGCCGCATAGTCTGGAAGTCTTCCGATTTTGTTGGTTGCCAGTTCGATCGACCGCTCAGGCGGGCAGATCTGCTCGCAGCACGCATTCGATATGGCGGAGCTGATGTGCTTGGGACGGAACCCATGGGGAGCCGGATCAAGCGCTTGCGAGAGGCATCGGGATTGTCCTTGGTGGCTCTTGCCGAACGGGTAGGAACGAGCAAGCCCACCGTGTGGAAGTGGGAGACAGGGAAGATGTTGCCTTCGCGAGAGTCGTTTCTCAGGCTTTGCGAAGTTCTGCGTGTGGGCCAAGTAGAACTTGCGTATGGCGAAGCCGACCGCATGGCCTCGCAAGCCCCCTTGCCTGAACTCTCGCAAGGACTGCCGTTCGAAGAATTGGTCCAGCGCTACCGCGAACTGATTGCTCACGCGTTAGAATGCGAAACGGATCAGGTAGAGATTGTCATCCGCAATCGGAGTTCGGATTGACCGCTAATCGCCGGAGCCGGCCAGTGCCTGTCCAAACACCGGTCAAGCGCTGCACGATGCTCCCCGTGTGTAACGGTAATTTCGACCGTTCTCTTCGGTTACGTCGATAGTTACGCACCAATCGC
Organism: Microbacterium sp.; assembly: GCA_002703245.1. GTDB lineage: Bacteria > Actinomycetota > Actinomycetes > Actinomycetales > Microbacteriaceae > Microbacterium > Microbacterium aquimaris. Next base: position 11,913 of record NZTV01000008.1, on the reverse strand, counting down.
CGGCGGTCTGCATCCTCATTGTCGATAGGACTACCGGAACGTTCGCCGTGAGCGATGTCTTGCCGCGATGCCGACTGGTCGATGAACCCGTCATCTCGATTGAATATTCGACGCGCTGATCGACCGGCGAATTGCCTTCCAGCGATACTTCCGTGACATCGCCCCGCGGCTGAATGCTGAGCGTTATCGCTTTCGGCGGCTCGGATATGCCTTCGGGCATGGTGCCTCCAATGCTGGCAATGAACAGTAGGGCAGGTCCCATGGCTAACCTTCCGGAAGCGTGGTCAGCTGGTTGACGATCGCCTCGATCATCGATTGCGTTTCCACGGGAAGCTCGTTTGCACCGGAATCGGCCGTGGCAGCGGTGTCTCCGCTGTCCGGAGCGGCAAGCGTTAGCGACGCCAAGGCCTGAAGGTCGCTGTCACCAGCCGAAGCGGTCTTGCCGGTGACATTCTTCGATGCAGATGCAACGTCGCCTGCGGAACGCCTTATCGAGTTCTCGGCGAAAAGCACTTCTTCGGCAGAGAGCTTGCGGCGCTCGGGTGTGAAGTCTGCGGAACGCGTTTCCAGGCGGCGCGCGCAGAATTCCTGATCTTGCTCGGAAAGCAGCTCAGCACTGCAGCGATCAAGACCTTCTACCCTGTCGAGTTCGAGCGCGGTATCGCCATCGGAGACCTGCAATACGCTGTCAGCAGCCTCGTCGGAATTGTTGGTCTCGGCGACCTCGACCGTCGATTCCTCGCGTGAGCTGAGCTGTTCGAGCACAGGATCCTCCGCCGAGTTGCTCGCGACCTGCTCCATCGCTATTTCGGGTTGGGCCAGCAACAGGATCGCCAAGGTCGATACGAAAACCATCGATAAGCCTCCCGTCAGTTTCCACCGCCATTTGTCTGTAGGACATACATCGTGCTGCCGCCAGTCTGCTCGATCGCGAGATCGGACAGTCCGTCACCGTTCTGTGCCCATTCCAGTCGGTTCGAGGCACCCAACTGGGTAGCGGTCATCGCATTGCCCGATCCGTCCTGCGACAGGCGAGCTTGGTTGTCTTCGCCATCCTGGACGAGCATCAGGCTATTCGCTTCACCGGTTTGGCTGATTGCGGCGGCTGAGTAGCTCGTCCCGGTCTCCGACTGGAAAACACTCGCACCGTTGTTGATACCCTGTTGAGACAGGATCAGAATGGCTCGACCTTCGCCGGACTGTTCGACATCGGCGGAATTCCGGTCGCCATCTTGAGCGACGACCGCATAGTGCGGGCCATTGCGCTGGAGGATATCAACGGTATTCTCGTCCCCCTGCTGTACCACGCGCGCATAACCGCGGCTGTTTTCCTGCTCGCTCGAAGCAAGATTATCGAGGCCGATCTGGTCGATGAAGACGCCGCTGCCGGCGTCTTGCGGTACCTCGATCGGCTCGAATGCGGGAATGCTGGCAGCGGACGCGTTTCCGTTCGCGCCCGAATTGCCCTTGTTGCCACCGCAAGGATTTCCGGTGCCTTTGCCTGGTCCGGTTCCGCAGGGATTGCCCGGGGGCACATGGCCGTCGGCGCCGGCACCTTGGGTTGAACTGGGATTCGCATGAGCGCTCGCGGCAGTAAGAATCGCGCTGACTACGATCGCTACCTGCAAGAATGTGCTGACTTTCATAGCGGGGTCCTGTCATTTCGCAATTACGGTAGCAGGCGCGAGCGAGATGGGGCCGGACCGATCTGTACGCTTCGCCGGGAAGTTAGGGACCGGGCGTGCGAAGTCACCCGGCCCCCTCGGTGAGGCTCTTACGAGCCTGACTGGGTTACGACGGCGGTGTGACCGCTGCCGTTCTGGTCGATCGTGGAAAGCGCGTCCACACCACTCTGCGTTACCGTTGCCGAGTGGTCGGCGCCGGTTTGCGTGATGAAGGATTCATTGCTTTCGCCCGACTGGGTCACGTCTGCGAGACTGTCCTCGCCAAGCTGCAGAACGGACGAGAAATCCCCGTCGCCGCTCTGGCTGACCGTGGCTGAATTGCCCGAACCAACGTTGATACCAGCGGTAAAGAACCCACTGAGTACCTCGCCTTGAGTGACGACCGACTCGTTGCCGGTGCCGCTCTGGCTCACGTCGGCAGTCTGCGCTTCGCCACGCTGGGTCACCGTCGACATGCTGCCGATGCCGTTCTGGGACACATTGGCGACCTGGAACGAACCGGCGCCCAGGCCCGGGATAAAGGCGCTACCGTTGGTGCCTTGGTCGACCACGGACGTGTCACCCACGCTGTCGCTTAGCTGCTCGACATAGGCGGACTGGAATCCGCCGGTCTGCGTAACGGTCGAGCTGCCGTTTTCACCAGTTTGCAGCACACCGGTGTCGGTTTCATCGAGATAGCTGCCGGCCGAATTGGCCAGGCCACCCTGCGAGACCGTCGACGTGTTGTTCAGATTGGCCTGCACGACATTGGCCTGATGGCCTCCGATCGGGTTCTGGTCGATCGTCGAGCGCTGACCCGATCCCGACTGGCTCACGATCGCGCCGCTTAGCACCGTGGCACTCTGGACGATATCCGACTCATTGTCCGAACCGGTTTGCGTGACGTCGGCCCCGTTCAAGGTGCCGGTCTGGGTCACGCGTGACGTCAGATTGGTGCCGTCCTGGGCAACGCTGGCAGTCGTGAAATCGCCGCTCTGATCAACATCGGAGAGGTTTTCGTCGCCGATCTGTCCCACGATAGCAGAGTTGCTGTCTCCCGACTGGGCAACAAAGCTTACATTGGTCGGTGCATTCGCGGGCGGCGCGAGGTTCGAGCCGTCCTGCGTGACGCTGGCGAAGCTCGACGAACCGGACTGTTCGATGACCGAAGCGTTACGTGCATGCGAGCCACTCTGATCCACGATAGCCTCAGCCGTACCGCTCTGGTTGACGATCGAGGTGTTGTAGACCCCGGCCTGCGAAACATCGGCCGAAGCTTCTGCGGTCTGGATGACATTCGACCGGTTGATGATGCCATTCTGGTTGACTACCACATCCGCACCGTCCGCCGACTGGTCGATCAACGAGACGTTGTTTGCGAAGCTTTCGCCACCACCTGCGGGCGGGGGCAGCTCGCTGCCGTCCCAGTCGCGCGGTCCCAGCGGATTTGCACCACCGCCCTGGGTAACTTCGGCACTCGCACCAGCGCTCTGCGTGATGCGGCTCGTGTTGCCGTCGCTCAGCTGCGTGGTCGAGGCATAGGCACCCGAAGCCGTATTGGTCTGGTCGATGGTCGAAGCGTTCTCGTTGCCCGTCTGGACGATCGATGCGAACGCGGGAACTGCATCCTGCGTGATCGAGGCCTCATTGGCATCGCCCGTCTGGGCAATCTGCGCATCGGCATAAACGTCCGGGACAACCGGCTGGCTCGCGGGGCTGGCGTCGCCGGTTCCGTCCGCGCTCTGACGTACGACCGTGGCCGAGTTCAGATTGCCGGCCTGGCTGACGACCGCATTCGAGAAATCGCCCGACTGATCGATCGAGACGGTGTTGTCGTCGCCGATCGATGCTACATCCGCGACCGTGTTGTCGCCGCTCTGGACGATGTAGCTCGCATTGGCATTCCCGGTCTGGCTCACGCCTACGCGACCATCAGGGTCTGCATTCTCAAGATCGTTGTCCGGGTCGCCCACAGCGCCGTTGACGCCGGTCTGAATGACCGACGAGTAGTTGGCGTCACCGGTCTGGCTGACGCTCGCTTCGTTGAAGCGCTGGCTTTGCGAGATCTCCGAAATGCTCGATCCATCCTGGTAGACCGACGCATTCTGAGGACCGCCGGACTGAACGATGTCGGATTCGGCAGCACCGCTGACCTGTATGACGCTCGCGCGTTCATTGGTTCCGGTCTGTTCGATATTGCTATTGGCAGTATCGGTAGCGGACTGCTGTTCTACCAGCGCTGTATTGTCCGCGTTCGACTGGTCGACGAGTGAGATCGAGTCTTCGCCTTCCTGCGTTACCGTTGCCTCGTGCCCGTTGCCATTCTGGTTGACGGTGCTGTTGTTGGATTGTGCATGAGCAGTCCCGGCCACGGCCATAGCCAAGGCAGATGCTCCGATGATCGTACGCAATTTCATAGTCCTTCTCCTCGAAAGGATGCAGGTCGCCCGTCAGGACGACCCGCATGGCCCACTTAGTTGACGATGCCACCCGTGCCGTTTTGGCTTACGCTGACCGAATTGCCGTCACCGTTCTGGCTGACGAACGAAGTGTTGTTCGCTCCGCCCTGCGTGACGCTGGTCGTATTGAAGTTGCCCATCTGATTGATGGTGCTGTCGTTGAGATCACCCGCATCGGCGAGCGAAGCGCTGTTCTCGTGACCGTTCTGCTCGATCAGCGATTCACCGTTGGTGCCCGTCTGCGAGACCGAGGCGAAATTCGCCGAAACCGCTGGATTGCCGAGCGTGTTCGTTTGCGAAATCTCGCTATCGTTGCTTGCACCGTCCTGGGTGACCTCGGCCACCATGGTGAAAGCCGGGCCGCCACCGCCGGGGGCCGGTGCATCCTGAACGATCCGGCTTTCGTTGTCGAAACCGGTCTGCGTGACGGTGGCGTCTGCAAAGTTGGCGCGGCCCGATTGGGTCACGTAACTGCGCAACTCGTCACCGATCTGGCTGACGTAGGCCGAGCCGAAGTTCGCCGACTGCGTCAGCGTCGAGCTATTGTTCGTACCGTCCTGAACGATGCCGGCCGAAACGACATCACCCGCTCCGTCGAAGCCACCAGCGGCGTTGTCGAATCCGGGCTGATTGACCAGCGAGTTGTTGCCGGAACCTGTCTGGCTGACGACCGCATCGTTCTGCGAACCGAACTGCTTGACGTCCGAGAAGTTGTCGGTTCCGTCTTGCGTAACGGCAAGGCGCTGCAATTCGGTAACCCGATTGGGTGCGCCCTGTACGGCGATGCTTTCATTGTCGCTTCCGGTCTGGGCGACGCTGGCCACGCCTTCCTCGCCCTGTTGGGTGAGATAGGACCGGTTACCGATGGCGCCGGTTGCGTTCTGGCTGACGGTGGCCTCGTTGTCCTGGCCACTCTGGTTGATGAACGATCCATTGTCGTCGCCGGTTTGCGACGAGGAGGCCGAAAGGCGGGCAGGCTGTGTCGCACTGAGCTGGCTGATTTCGGCAACATTCGAATTGCCGGTCTGGTCGATCAGCGCATCGCTGCGACCGGCGCCCGCGCTGCCACGGATTTCCTGGCGGATCTGAGCAGTGTTGAAGTCGCCGAACTGGTCGACATTGCCGTTCGCATAGGTTGCGGGATTCTGGTCGATGCTCGAGAAGTTCGATGTGCCGTTCTGGGTCACGCCAGCATGGATGTCGTGATCATCGAACGCCTTGCCGACGCCGTTGCTGTTGCCGTTCTGATCGACGTAGGATTCGTTGAGATCGCCGGTCTGGTCGACATTGGCTTGTTGTGCGCGACCGTCCTGGATCACGCTCGAAAAGCTGGCGCCGTCCTGGTAGACATCCGCCTTGTTGCGGCTAGCTTCGGTGTCGGTTGTGCCGAGCTGGGTAACCTGCGAGATAGCGCCATTCCCGCGCTGTTCCACTTCGGCGCGGTTTGCGCGATCCGAATTTTCGCCATTGCCCGACTGGTTGATGGTCGACTGTGCGTTCGATCCGCTCTGCAGGACCACGGCTTCGTTGAACTGGTTGGTCTGATCGACGTCCGAGATGTTGTTTGAGCCGGTTTGGGTAACATCGGCCCCGTGATCGACGCCGCTTTGATCGATGTCACTCACATTCTGGGCCGAGGCTGGAACCCCGATCGCGAGAGCAAGAGCCGATGCGCCGGTAAGGATATTATTCTTCATTTGTTTTCTCCTGGTACGGAACGGGCCGGGCGGTTTCAGTCCGCCCGGCCCATCGTGCTGATCAGCTACCTTGCGTAACCGTTGCGGTGTTGCCCGAGCCGGACTGGTTCACCGTCGAGACGTCGAAGGCACCCGTTTGCGTGACCGTTGCAGTGTTGCTGTCACCCGTCTGATCGATGGTGCTTTTGTTATCTGCGCCGCCCTGGAACAGGGTGATGCTGTTGCTGAAGCCCTGCTGGTCGATCAGGGACACATTCCGATCGCCGTCCTGCGTTGCGGAAATGCTGTTGCCATCGGCGAAGATGCCCGACGCCTGGGTGATGGTGCTCTGGTTGCTGTCTCCGATTTGCGTCAGCGCGATCGAATTTCCGGCTGCGGCACCGGAACCCTGCGCAATAAGGCTGGTGTTGAGCGTCCCCGTCTGATCGACATCGACCGTATTCGAGCCGTCACCGTTCTGCGCGTCGACAGTGGACGAATTTGCGACCCCGATCTGGGTCACGAAAACATCGTTCGGGACGCCGGTGAAAAAAGGATTGCCCTGCTGGACGACCTGTGAATCGTTATCGTCGCCAGTCTGGTCCACATCCGCCGAATTGCCGGCGCCGCTCTGCGTGATGAGCGAGCGGTTCCCTGAACCGCTCTGGTTGGCATCTGCAAACTGCTCGAAACCGGACTGCGTGGTGGTTGCGGTATTCAGCGAGCCGCCACCCTGCGTGATGTTGGCCTCGCTGCGGTTCTGCGGCGCACCCGTACTGCCGTCACCCGTCTGGTTGATCGTGGCCGAATTGTTGGCCGCTGTTGCCAGCTGGGTGATGTTTGCCTCTTCGCCACGGGCGTTGCCGCTCTGGTCGACGCGGGCGGAGCTATCCGTGCCGGCTTGGTTCACGTTGGCATCGTTGTTGCCATCGCCGAATTGGTCGACGTCGGCGTTGTTGTTGATGCCAGTCTGCGAGACGTTGGCGAACTGGCCGAAGCCACCTTGGTTGACGTCCGAGGTGTTGAACGAACCCGACTGCGAAACCGCTGCGGTGTTGCTGTTGCCATTCTGCAGGATGGTCGAGGTTTCATCCGAACCGGTCTGGACGACGGTCGCTGTGTGACCACGATTGAACTGCTGGACCGACGAGTCGTTGTCGCTACCGTTCTGGGTGACCGAGGCGGTCAGGCCATTGTCCGGATTGCCTGCGGGGGCCCCACCGAAATCTTCCTGAAGCACGCTGGAGGTATGGCCGTTACCGGTCTGGTCAACCGTGGCGAGGAAGGTGTTCGAATCGGTATTGTTGAACGTCTGTGTGATCGTCGAGCCGCTGGCGCCATCCTGCGTTACGATCGCGTCCTGCGTCATCGAGCCGTCGCCGAATGCGTTCTGGTTGATGGTTGACGTTGCGCCGTTATCCTGTGTCACATCGGCGTTCAGGTCACCAGTCAGGTCACCGGTGAGAGTCTGGAAAACGTCCGAGGTCGAACCACCGTTCTGGACCACACGCGCATTGGCGGAAGGGTTGAACCCACTGGTGTCGGAAGCGGTCTGCTGGACATAGGAGGTTGAGGAGTCCTGGGTGACCGAGGCGCGCATGTTCTTACCGCCGTTTGAGCCGGTCTGCAGGATATCCGAAGTGGCTGCGCCGGTCTGCGTCACTGTGGCGATGAGGCCGCCGGTGTATCCCGGGCCGTCGGAGTTCTGGTCGATCGACGAAAGGTTGTCATCGCCGCTCTGGTCGACGTTCGCGGTCTGGTTGAACCCGCCACCCGCTGCGATGGTCTGATTGATGGTGGAAGTGTTCGCTACGCCATTCTGGCTGACGGTCGCATCGGGATCGTAGTCTGCAACGCCGATCGTGCCACCTTGGCCCGGCGCGACATCGGGATCATCCTGATCAATCGTCGAGCTGTTGCCAGTGCCGGTCTGGGTCACGTCGGCCGAGGCGAGAAAGGCATCCTGATCAATGGTGGAGCTGTTGCCGCTGCCGCTCTGCGTGTTGGCGGCAATGTTGCCGTCGCCGTCCTGATCGATGTCCGACGTGTTCGAACCCGTCTGGTTTACGGTTGCATCATTGCTGTTGCCGAGCTGGTCAACATCGCTGACGTTCTGGGCAAGGGCCGGGGCGCTGACTGCCAGCGCAAGGGCCGAGGCCGAGATTGCTAGAATATTCTTCATGTCGAGATCTCCAGTGAGTGGGGAAAGGGGCGGGCCCGTATCGGTCCCGCCCCATCGTCGGTTAGAGGCTGGTGCCCTGCGTAACGGCCGCGCTGTTGCCGGTACCGGTCTGGTTCACCGTCGAGGTGTTGCCGGACGAGTACTGGTTCACGGTCGCCGAGTTGTCCGACCCGACCTGGTTGACGAGCGACGTGTTGAGATCTCCGGTCTGCGTCACCGAGGCGGTGTTCCCCAGTCCATCGACCGTGCCGGTCTGATTGATCTCGCTGGAGTTGTCGGAACCGGTCTGGAATGCGGTGGCCGAGCTGTTGAAGCCGTCCTGCGTGATCTCGGAGGCGTTCAGCAGGCCGCCCTGCGTGACGCTTGCGAAATTTTCCGACCGGTCGCCTCCGGCGCCATTCTGGGTGATCAGCGACGACGCGCCATCGGCATCGGCGAGCTGAACGACGAACGCCTGGTCGTTCCGGGCCGGTGAGATCTGGTCGATCGTCGACGACGAGTTCACACCAGCCTGACTGACGTTTGCAAGATTGTTGAGGCCGGTCTGGGTTGAATTTGACGTGTTGTTGTCACCGGTCTGGTTTACGATCAGGTCGTTGCCCGCAGCCGATTGATACCCGACGACGGTATTGTTGTCGCCCGACTGGTTGACATCCGCAAAGGCCGACTTGTTGACCTGCTCGAGGTTCGAACTGTTATTGAAACCCGACTGGGCGACATTCGCGACATGACCGCCATCCGAGTTGCCGATGATGCCGAAACCTTCATCACGCTGGAGGATAGTCGATTCATGGCTGTCGCCCGTCTGGCTGACGTTTGCCGAGAAAGTGTTCGAACCGTCGTTGTTGAAAGTCTGCGTGATCGTCGAACTGCTGGCGCCGTCCTGAAATACGACGGCGTCCTGCGTGACCGATGCTTCACCGAAGGCATCCTGCGTGATGGTGGACGTCGCACCATTGGACTGGGTCACGCTGGCGGAAAGGTCGCCCGAGTCATCGCCACTGGCGGTCTGGTCGATGTCCGACGTCGAACCGCTCGACTGCGAAACGCTGGCGGACAAGCCAACAGCGTTCTGCCCCGATGCGGTCTGATCGATGTCAGAGGTCGAGGCGTCTTGGACGACCGTCGCGAACAGGTTGCGCGAACCGGGGTTGGTCGCCGACTGCGTCACGGACGAATCCGAGCCGTTGGCCTGCGTCACATTGGTGCGCAGCGTGCCGGTAAACCCGGGCCCGTTCGCATCCTGGTCGATCGTCGAGAGGTTCACATCGCCGGTCTGCGTCACATTGGCGACGAGATTGAAGCTTCCGGCCGCCGAATACTGATTGACGGTGGAGGTGTTCGCTTCACCCGACTGGACCACGGTCGATTCAGGATCTTCAGGCAGGTTGATCGTGTTGCTCGTTGACGAATCCACCTGCACGATCGTGGACGAGTTGTCGCTACCGTCTTGCTCGACGAACGCGCCTGCGCCGTTCGAATCCTGATCGATGGTTGAAGCGTTGTTCGAACCGTCCTGATCGAGGGTCGCGCGGTTGTCGGCGCCGTCCTGATCGATATCGCTCGAGTTGCTGCCGACCTGCGCAACCACGGCATCATTGCCGGTGCCGTTCTGGTCGAGATCGCTGACGTTCTGGGCCATGGCCGGAGCACTGATCGTCAGCGCAGCGGCGGAAGCCGTTAGGAGCAGTACATTCTTCATGGTTGCATCACCTTTTGATTAAGGCGATAACCATCGTCGACCACGGCGCGGTTAGACGCCGGGCATCACCAGGTTATCGCAGCCTATTTCCTTGCACGTTCGAGAGTTGCCGCTCTCGCACGTGCGTTTTTTTGCGACTTATGCCGGCGCCTTATACTGCGGCGCCCATTGAACGGTTCAGGTCCTCCTGCCCTTGCAAACAGGCAACTGACACGCGGTCAGGTGCCCTCGTTCTCTTCCTCTTGCTCGATGATCCGCAGGTCGGAGAGAGATCCGGCCTTGCGAACGGCGCGTTGCACGTCGCGCGCCTCGTAAATCCCGTCGCGCTCGTTGCGGTAGAGTTCCATCAGCGGTTCGGCGGCCTGCACATCTGCAAACTGCCACAGATTGAGGTCGACGCCTTCCATGATAAGCCCGAAAGTCGCCTTCTCGACTGCCTGTTGGAGCGCCACCTGGTCGGGTTCGTTGCTGGTAATTCCGGCCTCGAACTCGAGAAGCTCCTTGAAAGCAACGAACTTGTAAGCGCTTGCCCCGATCGCGCGCGAGGCGATGGTCTTCGAAGCGGTTACCGTTGTGAGGACCTCGCCCGTCCGGACGGACACGGCCCGCAGATAGACCGTTACCGTATCTTGGCGGTATTCTGTGCGACCGCCGATGCCCAGGAAGGCTGCGCCTGCGCCGCCCGTCACGGTATTCGTGTCATAGCCGACAATACCGCCTTCCAGCAGCACTCCGGCAAAAAGCAGCGCGGGTAGCGCCTGCGGATTGGTCGTTTCCTCGCCGAGGTAGCGCTTGCGCATCTCGGAGATGATCTGTCGCTCCTTAAGCAGATTGTCGAGGCGTTCGCGTTCGACAATCGTGAACCATTGCCGGCTGCCGGCATCCTGCAGCGCCTTCACCAGCATCGAGCTGGCCCCCTGGGTCACTGCACGCGAGAGCGTCTGGCCGGCTTCCGTAGGCTTGAACTGGCCGGTCTGGTCGCTGAAGCCGTAGACCGCGACTGCTACCTGCCGCTGCGGTGCCGGCAATTGCTGCAACAGAACCTGCGTCTGAGTGCGCTTGGGGAAATAGGCCAACGATGTCTCGGTAGGCAGCATGTCGCGACCGCTGCCGGTTACCGACATGCAACCGCCCAATGCGATCGGCGCCAGCAGGGCGAGGGCTGTATTCGCAAGGCGACGCATCAGTTCACCTCCACGAACAGCGGGACCACGATCCGGGTCTCTTCGCCGGTGTCGTCATTGGTAATGATCAGCGTTACCGAATCCAGCGAACGGAAGAATTCGATAGTCTGTCCACCAAAGCTCACCACGCCGCTTTCCTGCGGGTTCTCGCCGAAAATGGCGTCCACGATCTGCGAGGAGAGCGAAGACAAGAGGCGCGATTGGAGTTGCCTTGCGAAAATATCGGCCTGCGAGCTCGAGGTCGAACTGTTAGGGTCCTTTTCCTTGTTCTGGGCGTTGGCAGTGCCGAGGATATGATTCGAGTTGAATGGATTGCCGCCGAATGTCGGGCTGATAGGTTCGTGAACCAGATCCTGAGCCTGTACCGGGACGGCATATGCCGCCGCGGTCATAGCCACCACGCCTATCGAAAAACTTCTGCCCACGTTTCCTCCCTAAAATCGAGCAAAGCACAGCATCTCAGAACCGCGTAAACCCCTACGCGGCGCAAGATTGCGAAACTGTATGTTGTCTTTTTGTGTGCGACTCGACCGAGAAGGTTGCTACCCGATTAACCGTTTCGGTTGAAGCCCTATACTTCTCGGCCAACAAACTGCTCAACTTCGGGACACATTTTTACTTCGGGGGTGATCCTAAGGGTAAACCCTAGGAAAAGCGTCGTTTTTTGGTCCGGTTCGAGCGCGCTAACCCGCCTCTCCTTCCTCGAATTTGTCGTTTTCTTACAAGGGTTGAGGGCAAAAATGTACCGTCGTTCGTGAGAGGCGACACGTTTAGTCCTGCATTCCGCGGTACCCACGGAAGCGAATCATGGCCATGTCGCTTCATCAGAAGTGTGGCCAAATTTTGCAGGAGCGAATGTTTGCTGCAATTGCGAGAAAGCTTTATTGTTGAAGTAATTTATAGTGTCGAAAAGTATTTTCATGTAGATGTGTACTCTATCTGGGCATAAGGGCATGCATTTCTGTTTAGGGTTATTTAGGGTCGATCGATGATCCGTCTCGGAACGAGACTCTCTCGCTCCCGTTACATTGCTGAACTTGCAACCT
>NZTV01000076.1 GCA_002703245.1 Microbacterium sp. | reverse complement strand
TGAAAGGCGAAACGTGACCACAGGCACGAAGACCAGCACCCGCGCAACGCGAGCGAAGGACACCGAGGCCGAAGAGATCGTCGAGGAGACGCCCGCGAATAAGCCGGCTGCCAAGAAGACGACCGCCAAGAAGTCCGGCACGCGCGCCGCGAAGGGCTCGACGAAGGCAAAGACCTCGGAGGCCAAGGCCGACGAGGACGAGATCGACGAAGACGAGGTCGAAGACGTCGACGAGAACGACGACGACGACACCGACGCGAAGTCGGGTGGCAAGAAGGCCGGTTCGTCCGACGCGAAGAAGGCCACCGCGGAGCCGCTGCCCACGGGGGCGATCGTCATCTCGTCCAACGACGACGAAGATGTGCCGATCTACTCGACGCAGATCACCGGCGCGACCGCCGACCCCGTCAAGGACTACCTCAAGCAGATCGGTAAGGTTCCGCTGCTGAACGCGGCCGAAGAGGTCGAGCTCGCGATGCGCATCGAGGCGGGTCTGTTCGCCGAGGAGAAGCTGTCGAACATGTCCGCCGCCGAGAAGTCCTCTCAGCTCGGGCTCGACCTGCAGTGGGTCGCGCGAGACGGTCAGCGCGCCAAGAGTCACCTGCTGGGCGCCAACCTGCGCCTTGTGGTCTCGCTCGCCAAGCGCTACACCGGTCGCGGTATGCAGTTCCTGGACCTGATCCAGGAGGGCAACCTCGGGCTGATCCGCGCCGTGGAGAAGTTCGACTACACCAAGGGCTTCAAGTTCTCGACGTACGCGACATGGTGGATCCGACAGGCGATCACCCGCGCGATGGCCGATCAGGCCCGCACGATCCGCATCCCCGTGCACATGGTCGAGGTCATCAACAAGCTCGCCCGCGTCCAGCGGCAGATGCTGCAGGACCTGGGGCGCGAGCCCACACCGGAGGAGCTCTCCAAGGAGCTCGACATGACCCCCGAAAAGGTCGTCGAGGTGCAGAAGTACGGTCGCGAGCCGATTTCGCTGCACACCCCGCTCGGTGAAGACGGCGACAGTGAGTTCGGTGATCTCATCGAGGACACCGAGGCGGTCGTCCCGGCCGACGCGGTGGGCTTCACCATGCTCCAGCGCCAGCTCGAGTCGCTGCTGGATTCGCTCTCCGAGCGCGAGGCGGGTGTGATCCGGATGCGCTTCGGGCTCGGCGACGGTCAGCCCAAGACCCTCGATCAGATCGGTGACACGTTCGGTGTGACACGTGAGCGCATCCGCCAGATCGAATCCAAGACGATGGCCAAGCTCCGCCACCCGTCGCGGTCGCAGTCGCTCCGGGACTACCTCGAGTGAGCGACGCACCCAACGACGGGAAGGCTCTCACGACCACGGTCGATGGGGAGTCCTATGCCCGCATCCCGATCCGCACCCGTGTGGTGATGCCCGGCGATGACCTCGAGGGCATCATCCGGGAGTACGCCGCGGGCGTGATCCGGGAGGGGGACACCCTCTTCGTCACGGAGAAGATCGTCGCGATCACGCAGGGGCGGTCGTTCCCGCTGGATGAGATCGAACCGCGCCGACTGGCGCGGTTCCTGTCGCGCTTCGTCGTGCGCACGCCGTACGGGATCGGACTCGGGATGCCGGAGACGATGGAGATGGCGTTGCGCGAGTGCGGCACGTTGCGCATCCTGTTCGCGGCCGGGGTCTCCGCGGTGACGAAGCTCGTCGGTCGCCGAGGGGACTTCTACCGGATCGCCGGCGACAAGGCACGCGCGATCGACGGACCGACATCGGGCACGATCCCGCCGTACAACAACGCCGTCGTGCTGGGCCCGGAACGTCCTCGCGAGGTCGCGGCCCAGATCAAAGGTCTGCTCGATGTCGCCGCCGAGGTCGCGGTCGTCGACATCAACGACATCGGGGGGAACGTCCTCGGCTCGACCCTCAGCCGTGACGGTGAGCGCCGCCTGGTCACGATCCTCGGCGACAACCCTCTCGGCCAGGGGCACCAGTCGACGCCGCTCGGGATCGTCCGCCCCGTCTGAGGCGTGATCCCGGCGGCGCCGGAGGGTTCGTCGCTCGTGTCAGTCGGCGTCGACCAGACGCGCGGTCTCGTCGTGCCACGACGTGGCGACCTCGCGCAACTTCTCCTCGTACTTGCGTCCGTGGTGTGCGCAGAACAACAGTTCGCTGCCGTTGACCTCCGCGGCGATGTACGCCTGCGCTCCGCAAGAGTCGCAGCGGTCCGTCGCCGTCAGGCGGTAGTCGAGGACGGCGCCCGGGTCGGTGGGTGTCGAAATCGAGCTCATGTCGGTCCCTCCTCGAACGTTCGGTCGATCGTGTCGTACAAGACAACCACGGGTTTGTTTCGAGAATGCCGCGAAGAGGTCACAGTTCGCTCACCGCGTACGGGCCGAACGCTCCTCGTGTGTCCATCGGGCCTGGAGCCGGCATCGCGATATCCTTGACCGTTGTGACTGCCGAGTATTCCGCCCATCATCTGCAGGTGCTCGAGGGCCTGGAAGCCGTCCGGAAGCGCCCGGGCATGTACATCGGCTCGACTGATTCCCGCGGCCTGATGCACTGCCTGTGGGAGATCATCGACAACTCCGTCGACGAGGCCCTGGGCGGTCACGGTGATCGCATCGACGTCGTGCTCCATCGAGACGGCAGCGTGGAGGTCCGCGATCGGGCCCGCGGTATCCCGGTCGACGCGGAACCGCGCACCGGCCTGTCGGGTGTGGAGGTCGTGTTCACCAAGCTCCATGCCGGAGGGAAGTTCGGCGGCGGATCCTACGCCTCCTCGGGCGGCCTCCACGGTGTGGGCGCGTCGGTGGTCAACGCCCTGTCCGAGCGGCTCGACGTCGAGGTCGATCGCGGCGGCAAGACCTGGGCGATGTCGTTCCATCGCGGCGAGCCCGGGGAGTTCGCGGGGCAGGCCCCTGACAGCGCCTTCACACCGTACGAGCAGAGCAGCCGCCTCCGGCAGATCGGCAAGGCCCCGAAGGGCGTGACCGGAACGCGCATCCGGTACTGGGCCGACACGCAGATCTTCACGAAGGACGCGAGTTTCGCCGTGTCGGAACTGGAGCAGCGTGCGCGCCAGACGGCGTTCCTCGTCCCCGGACTCGAGATCGTCATCAGCGACGAACGGGGGGACGAGCCGCGCGAGACCAGCTTCCGGTACGACGGAGGGATCTCGGAGTTCGCCGAGTTCCTCGCCCCCGACGCGCCCGTGACCGATACGTGGCGTTTGCAGGGCGAAGGGACCTTCACCGAGACCGTCCCGGTGCTGCAGCCCACCGGGGCGATGGTCCCCACAGAGGTCGAGCGCACCTGCGAGGTCGATGTCGCGGTGCGATGGGGGACGGGCTATGAGACCGTCACGCGCAGCTTCGTGAACATCATCGCCACGCCCAAGGGCGGTACTCATCAGCAGGGTTTCGAGCAGGGGCTGCTCAAGGTCGTCCGTGCCCAGATCGAAGCCAATGCGCGACGGCTGAAGGTCGGCAACGACAAGCTCGAGAAGGACGACATCCTCGCCGGGCTCACCGTCGTGCTCACCGTGCGCCTGCCCGAGCCGCAGTTCGAAGGCCAGACCAAGGAGGTGCTCGGGACGCCGGCGGTCCGCCAGATCGTCTCGAGCGTCGTGAGCAAGGGGTTGCAGGCGCGGTTCGCCTCCACCAAACGGGATGACAAGTCGCAGACCTCCCAACTCATGGAGAAGATCGTCTCCGAGATGAAGGCCCGCATCTCGGCCCGCACGCACAAGGAGACCCAACGCCGCAAGAACGCCCTCGAATCCTCGTCGCTGCCGGCCAAGCTCGTCGACTGCCGCAGCAACGACGTCACGGATTCCGAGCTGTTCATCGTGGAGGGGGACTCGGCGTTGGGGACGGCGAAGCTCGCCCGCAACAGCGAATATCAAGCGTTGCTGCCGATCCGCGGCAAGATCCTCAACGTCCAGAAGGCCTCGATCAGCGACATGCTCTCCAACGCCGAGTGCGCATCGATCATCCAGGTCATCGGCGCCGGCTCCGGCCGGTCGTTCGATCTGTCGACGGCGCGGTACGGCAAGATCATCCTGATGAGCGACGCCGACGTCGACGGTGCGCACATCCGCACCCTGCTGTTGACGCTGTTCTTTCGCTACATGCGCCCACTCATCGAGGACGGTCGGGTCTTCGCCGCGGTGCCGCCGCTGCATCGCGTCGTCGTGCAGCACCCCGGGTCGAAGCCGAATGAGACGATCTACACCTACTCGGAGAAGGAGCTGCACACCCTCCTGGCGAAGCTGCGCAAGTCCGGGAAGAAGTGGCAGGAGCCGATCCAGCGGTACAAGGGTCTCGGAGAGATGGACGCCGAGCAGCTCGCCTCCACGACCATGGATCGTTCGGGGCGCATGCTGCGTCGTGTCCGGATGACCGACGCGGAGTCCGCCGCGACGGTCTTCGAGCTGCTCATGGGCAACGAGGTCGCCCCACGGCGCGAGTTCATCGTCGACTCCAGCGATCGGTTGGGCCGAGAGCGCATCGACGCCTGAGCGTACCGGGCTCGCCCGGTACGCTCAGCGGACGGCGGTACCCACGGAGCCGATCACAGCGTCCAGGGCTGTGCCGGAACCGTCGCGCTTGGCCCCCGACGTCGGCAGCGAACGCGTGGACCCTTCCGTGCCCACCGCGCGCGGCTCATCGCCGACCCACGCGAGGGAGAGCCCGTCTTCCCCACGCACGAAGCGCTGTGCGCGGACGCCACCGGTCGCGCGGCCCTTCGTCGGGAACTCCCCATAGGCGGTGACCTTCGCCGACCCCGAATCCGTGCCCACGAGCGCATCGGCGCTGCCGGCGACGGTGACCACGACCGTGTCCTCGGTGGGGGAGACCGCGCCGAAGAAGATGACGCGCTGTCCCTCCGTCACGCGGATGCCGGCCATCCCGCCCGCGGAGCGGCCCTGGGGGCGCACCGCCGCGGCGTCGAAGCGCAGCAACTGCGCGTCGGAGGTGACGAAGACCAGGTCGGTGCCCTCGGAGGCGGGGGCCGCGCCGACGACGCGGTCGCCGTCCTTGAGGGAGATGATCTCGATCTCGGGCTTCGCGGCGATCTCCGCCGCCGAGACGCGCTTGACGACCCCCGCCGCGGTTCCCAGGGCGATCGGCGGGTCCGCGTCGAGGGGGACGAGGCCGACCACCTGCTCGCCCTTGCCGAGGGCGAGGTACTGGTCCACGCGCGCGCCGGCCGCCAGGGCCACGGAATTGCCGGGAACCGAAGGGAGGTCGACGGGGGAGAAGCGCACGAGGCGCCCGAGCGATGTCACTGCGCCGAGATCGCCCCGGGTCGTGGTCGCGACGCGGGAGCGGACCGCGTCGTGCTTCGAGCGACGCGTGGGTGCGACCAGACCGCCGCCCTCGGCGTTGGGGTCGAGCTCCGCGCGCACCATGCGTCCGGTCGTGGAGAGGAAGACCACACACGGTGTGTCCGCGATCTGGAGGTCCGCCGGCGCGGCTTTACGTGAGCGGGGCTGGACGGGACCGCCGTTCAGCAGCAGTGTCCGTCGTGGCGTCCCGAACGTGTCGGCTGCGGCCTGAAGCTCACGGGCCACCTGGGAGCGCAACAGCGCGTCGCTGGAGAGCAGCTCCTCCAGTGCGGCGATGTCGGCCTGGAGCTGGTCGCGTTCGGCCTCCAGCTCGATGCGGCTGAACTTCGTCAGGCGCCGCAGCCGGAGCTCGAGGATGTACTCGGCCTGAGGCTGGGACAGATCGAAGACCTCGATCAGCCGGGTCCTGGCCTGCTCGCCGTCGTCGGAGGTGCGGATGACCTGGATGACCTCGTCGATGTCGAGGATGGCGATCAGCAGACCTTCGACCAGGTGCAGACGTTCCTTCTTCCGCGCGAGGCGGTACCGGCTGCGCCGGGTGACGACCGAGAGTCGGTGGTCGAGGTAGACGCGGAGCAGGTCCCGCAATCCGAGGGTCTGCGGCTGCCCTTCGACGAGGGCGACGTTGTTGAAGCTGAAGTTGTCCTCGAGCGGCGTCAATCGGTAAAGCTGCTCCAGCACGGCCTTCGGGTCGAACCCGGTCTTGATGCCGATGACCAGACGCAGCCCGTGGCGACGGTCGGTGAGGTCGTTGACGTCTGCGATGCCCTGGAGCTTCTTGGAGGTGACGGCGTCCTTGATCTTCTCGATGACCCGTTCGGGACCGACGAGATAGGGGAGCTCGGTCACCACGATCCCGGTCCGTCGCGGGCCGACCGGCTCGATAGAGGTCTTGGCGCGGGTGCGGAAGGAGCCGCGCCCGTTCGTGTACGCGTCCTTGATGCCGTCGAGCCCGACGATGATTCCGCCGGAGGGCAGGTCGGGGCCGGGGACGAACTCCATGAGCTCGTCGACACCGGCATCGGGGTTCTCCAGCAGATGCGTCGCCGCGGCGACGACCTCTACCAGATTGTGCGGGGCCATGTTCGTGGCCATCCCGACGGCGATGCCCGACGCTCCGTTCACGAGCAGATTCGGGAATGCCGCAGGCAGCACCTCGGGCTGCTGGAACTGACCGTCGTAGTTCGGGATGAAGTCCACGACGTCTTCGTCGAGGTTCTCTGTGAGGGCCAGCGCCGCCGGTGCGAGCCGTGCCTCGGTGTAGCGCGCCGCGGCGGGACCGTCGTCGAGCGACCCGAAGTTGCCGTGTCCGTCGACCAGCGGGACGCGCAGGGAGAACGGTTGGGCCAGACGCACGAGGGCGTCGTAGATCGCGGCGTCTCCGTGGGGGTGGAGCTTTCCCATCACCTCTCCGACCACACGGGCGCTCTTGACGTGACCGCGGTCGGGACGCAAACCAAGCTCCGCCATCTGGAAGAGGATGCGCCGTTGCACCGGCTTCAGCCCGTCTCGGGCGTCCGGGAGGGCTCGGGAGTAGATGACCGAGTACGCGTACTCGAGGAAGGACCCCTGCATCTCCGCGGATACGTCGACGTCTTCGATGCGTTCGGACTGGGGTTCGGAATCGGTGCGGGGCATAGACGGTGAGGGCCTCGTGGAGGGACGGTCGGGTGGCCGTGCGCGCCCGTGTGGGAGACTGGCCGGGATGTCCCTCAGCCTACCCGCCGAGTCCCCGCGTGCCCGGAGCCTCACCGGTGTGCTGCCGGAGTCGATCGCCGCCCTTTCGGGTCGATCAGCGTGGTTTCCGGCGGCACGCAGCGCGATCGTGTTCGTGCTGGATGGGCTGGGTGCGGCGAACCTGCGGGCGCGGTCGGGGCACGCCCGGTTCCTGGCCGCCGCGATGGCCCGACGGGACGTCGTGCAGACGGTGTTCCCGTCGACGACCGCCGCCGCGCTGGCGGCGTTGTTGACCGGCCAGCAGCCGGGGCGGACCGGAATGGTGGGGTATCGGGCCCTCGACCCCGCGACCGACCGGGTCGCCAATCAGTTGCGGGGGTGGGAACACGACGGTCTTCCCGAGGATTGGCAACGTGGCGCACCGCTCCTCGAGAGCGAGACCGCGGATGGGCGATCGTGTTTTGTGGTGACCAAGAAGGAGTACACCGACACCGGCTTCACGCGCTCGACGATGCGCGGAGCGCAGTTCGTCGGCGTCGACGATCTCGACGAGCGGGTGGACGCTGCGGCGGAGCTCGCCGCGGCGCATCCCGGTGCGCTGGTCTATCTCTATGCTCCGGACCTCGACGCGATCGGACATCGCCACGGCTGGGAGTCGGACGAATGGTCGGCGACCCTGGAGAAGGTCGACGCCGCCGCCACGCGGCTGTCGACGGCGATCCATCCGCAGACCGGAGTCGTCGTCACCGCCGACCACGGGATGATCGACGTCCCGCGTCATCGACACGTCCTCTTCGGAGAGGGGACGCTCACGGCGGGACTGCGCCACGTGGGAGGCGAGCCGCGCATGCTCCACCTGTACGCGCAGGACGGGGCGGCGTCGTCGCTGCTGCACGTGTGGCGGGCGGCCGAGTCGCAGCGCTCCTGGGTGATGGCGCGCGATGACGCGATCGAAGCGGGCCTGTTCGGGCCGGTCGACGACGCCGTGCGGCCACGGATCGGCGACGTTCTCGTCGCCGCGCGGCAGGGGATCGCCTACTACGACGACCGCGTGGCCGATACCTCGCCGCAGAAGATGGTCGGCCAGCACGGCTCGCTCACCACGGAGGAGAGAACAGTCCCCTTGATCGGGCTCGGGGCCTTCGCGCGCTGAGTTCCTGGCCGATCAGTCGTCGGTGCGTGCGCCGAAGACGATCTCATCCCAGGAGGGCATCGAGGTGCGTCCCTTGCGCCGCCCCGCGCCCTCGGCGATGACCACGGTCCGGTCGTCGATCTCGTCGTCGGAGGCGACCGTGTCGTCGTCCGAGGCCTCGTATCCCGGCTCGAGCGCGTCGAAGAGCGCGACCGGGGCGCCCGCGGAGGAGGGTGTGGTCGGTTCGTCCTCCGGCGCGGGTAACGGTTCCCGCTGCCCGCGCCGACGACGCAGCGCTTCGAGCAGATCGGCCGTCTCGGCGGAGGTGGCCACCTCAGGGGTGTCGGCGCGCTTGGTCGCGGCGTGGCGGACGGCCTGCGAGGTGACCGGCGCCTCTGCCGTGACGGCGGGGGCATCGTCCTCGGCCTCCGGCTCGGGGACCCGTCGCGGGCCGAAGGCGCCGCTGTCGAAGCGGGACTCGTCCTTGCCGGCGTTGTCGAGGGCGCGAAGGCGGGGGATGAGGCCCTCGGGGAGGGATCCCTGGCGGGAGAGTTGGACGGCGTCGCCGTTCTGGGGGGACAGGGTCGAGCGGCGCGGGTCGAAGCCCCAGCGGGCGTCGTGGTCGATTCCGCCCGAGACGAACTCGAGCTTGACGATCCAGCCGCTCTGCTCCTTCCAGCTGGTCCATCGCTCTCCCGACGCCCCGGCGTCGGCGAGCTTCGCGCGCACGGCGGTGCCGAAGCTGACGTGGGCGTCGTGGTCGAGCTCGGATCCCATCAGCACCGGTACGGCCAGCGCCTGCCCGACGATGTGTTCCCGCTCGGCCAGGACGGGACGCTCGAAGCGCTGGACGTCCTCGACGCGCACGTCCAGGAGGTCCGCGACCTCCTGGGCGGACAGGCCCGCCCTGATGTGGGATTGGATCTCCCGCGGGCTCGCACGTTTGACGGGGGCGTCCGACTCCTGCTCCCGTTTGGCCCGGCGCATCTCGGCCCGCAGCACGTCGTCGAGGGCGAGCGCGAAGCGGTCACCGGCCTCGGTGGCGAGGACGAGTCGGTCGTCTTCGGTCCCGATCACTCTGAGCTGTTCCATGCCATTCGCCTCTCCGGTTCGGCGTACGTCGCCCATGGTGACACAGCGGGCCCTCGTGACCGGGAATATCGCGGGCGCGCCGTCCGTTCCCGCCGGAGCGCCCGACGCGTGGACCGCATTTGCGAAAACGCATCCGGTCGTGCAAACTATCGCCGCCCCGATGGGGCCCACAGCAAACTTCTGGGAAGTAGAGACCCGCACGAATGGCTACTGATTACGACGCTCCGCGCAAGTCCGAGGACGAGAGCGAGTCGATCGAAGCGCTCAAGGAGCGCGTTCCCGACAAGGCATCCGGCTCTGTCGACGTGGAGGACGCGGATAACCCCTCCGGCTTCGAGCTGCCCGGTGCGGACCTGTCCGACCTCGAGCTCGACGTCGTCGTGCTCCCGCCGCAGCAGGACGAGTTCACCTGCATGGACTGCTTCCTGGTCAAGCACCGTTCGCAGGCGGTTCTCGGCGCCGACGGTCACCTCAGCTGTCGGGAGTGCGACGCCTCCTGAGTAGCCCTGCGCACGGCCGCCGCGAGCCGGTCCGGCGTGCGCGAGGAGACATACCAGGCAGGAACCGGGTCGTCGGGGTCCTCCACCGGGATCACGACGACCCCGTCTATGCCGCCGCGAAGCAGATGCCACGCGCGGGGATGCAGTCCCGGTCCGCGCGCGTGGCGCGCGTCTTCACCCGACAGGACGACCGGATCGCCGAGGTGGACCGCGTCGATGTGTGCTCTGCCGACACGCAGTTCTGTCCCGATCACACTGATCCGCGGAGACGTCGCGATCCATGCGGCGATGAGCCCGATGCCGACCACGGCACCCAGCCCCAGGGCCACGGTGGTGTCGATCGGCGTGATCACCAGCGCGACCATGGGTCCCGCGAGTGCCGCGCCGACCAGACCCCACAGCGAGGGGCTCAATCGTTCGCGATACCGCACGGTGCCCCGACCGCCGTCGTCGACCTCTGTGTTCTGCATTACCCTCGTTGCGTGACCGAATCGGTGGATGTCCTCATTATGGCCCGTGAGGCCCCGTTGTTCGCACATCCCGGCGATGCCGGTGCGGACCTCGTCGCCGCCGAGGACGTGCGTCTCGAACCCGGGGCCCGCGCGTTGGTGGGAACGGGGGTCCGCATCGCGCTGCCGGACGCACACGTCGCGTTCGTCGTCCCGCGCAGCGGTCTGGCCGCCAAGCACGGCATCACCGTCCTCAACGCGCCCGGCACCATCGATGCCGGCTACCGCGGTGAGGTGAAGGTCGCGCTCCTGAACACCGATCCCCGCGACGCATACGACATCCGTGCGGGGGACCGCATCGCCCAGATGATCGTGATGCCGGTCCCGCCGGTACGATTCCTCCCGGTCGACGAGCTCCCCGACAGCGCACGCGGCGCCGGCGGATTCGGCTCGACCGGCTACCACAAGGACGGAGCATCCTCATGACCGACGCCACCCCCGCAGATCGGGCGACCACGGGCCCGTTCGACGACAGCGAGGCGAACCCCGTCCGCCCCTACATCGATCTCGGCGGGATCAAGATCCTTCCGCGGGAAGGGCTCAACCTCCGACTGGAGGTGGAGGAACAGACCAAGCGGATCGTCGCCGTCGGGCTGGACTACGCCGAGTCGACCCTGCAGGTGCAACCGTTCGCCGCACCGCGCTCGAGCGGTCTCTGGGAGGAGACGCGCGAGCAGATCCGGGAACAGGTTCGCACGCAAGGGGGGCGCGTCGAGGAGCGCGAGGGGCCGATCGGCCCCGAGCTGCTCGCGGAGGTCCCCGTCGCGGCGGCGGACGGCTCGTCGGGCAAGCGCCTCGCACGCTTCATCGGCGTCGACGGGCCGCGCTGGTTCCTGCGCGGTGTCATCGGTGGAGCGGGCGCCTCCGACGCCGACGCCGCCGCGAAGGTGGAGGATCTGTTCCGCTCGATCGTCGTGGTCCGCGGCGGGTCGCCGATGCCGCCGCGCGATCTGATCCCGTTGAAGATGCCGGCCACGCCGGGTTCCGCGTGACCGACGAACGCGACCGCCCGCTCGAGCCCGACGACGAGCGGGTGCAGGAGCCGTCGGCGTCCGAGGCGATCGGCGCCGCTCTCGGCCAGGCGGCACGGCGCGCGGGCATCGACCCTTCCGAACAGGCGAGCACCGGCCACGTCGTGTGGCGCTCGATGGGCGGTTTCCGAGGCGTGCTCGAGTCCGTCCTGCCGGGCTTGGTGTTCATCGTGGTGTTCACCGTCACGATCGACCCGGGTACCGGCGATGGGGACCTGTGGCTCTCGCTGGCCCTCTCCGTGGCCGTGGCGGGCGCGTTCACCCTCGTGCGCCTGATCACCCGGCAACCGGTGACCGCCGCGGTCGGCGGCCTCGTGGCGGCGGTCGTCGCCGCCGGGTTCGCGCTGCTCACCGGAGACGCGAGCAACAATTTCGTGCCGGGGTTCATCACGAACGCGGTCTACGGGACGGCGCTGCTGGTCTCCGCGCTGACGGGATGGTCCCTCATCGGGCTGGCCGCCGGGTTCCTCATGGGGGAGGGGACGGCGTGGCGGTCCGATCGCCGGAAACGTCGCGTGTACTTCTGGCTCGCGCTGGCGTGGGCGGCGCTGTTCGCGGCCCGCCTGATCGTGCAGCTGCCGCTCTACTTCGCCGGCGATGTCACGGCCCTGGGCACGCTCAAGCTGGTGATGGGCCTGCCGCTGTTCGCTCCGATGCTGGCGGTGACGTGGCTCGCCGTGCGCGCACTCTATCCGCGCCCGGTGGAGTGATAGGATTTATCTTGACATCGAGATAAATCCATCGCCCGCAGTTAGGTCTGCCTTGCTGGTCACCGGCCACGGGGAAGGGTGAAGATGGGGAAGCCGGTCCCATGCTGGGGGCCCGCCGGCGACGAAGGAGACGGACGTGTCCACAGTTGACAGCTTCGGTGCCAAGAGCACCCTGACGGTCGGCAGCACCGACTACGAGATCTTCC
>NZTV01000075.1 GCA_002703245.1 Microbacterium sp. | reverse complement strand
GCTGTTGCCGGTGCCGGTGTAGTCGGTGTAGTAGCGCTTGTCGTTCTGCTCGAGCCGGTAGTACGCCTCGTTGTCGATGCCGCGCATCGACAGGGTCGGACCCAGGTGGTTGCCCTCGGCGGTGTGGTTGTAGACCACATCCAGGATCACCTCGATGCCCGCCTCGTGCAGCGAGCGGACCATCGCCTTGAATTCCTGCACCTGCTGACCGTTGACCCCGGTCGACGCATAGGAGTGGTGCGGGGCGAAGAACCCGATGGTGTTGTAGCCCCAGTAGTTCGACAGCCCCTTCTCCTGAAGGGTGGAGTCGTTGACGAACTGATGCACCGGCATGAGTTCGATCGCGGTGACGCTGAGCTTTTGCAGGTGGTCGATGACGGCCGGATGGGCCACACCGGCATAGGTGCCGCGCATCTCTTCGGGCACCGACGGATGCAGTTGCGTGAGGCCCTTCACATGGGCCTCGTAGATGAAGGTCTCGTGCAGCGGGGTCTTCGGCGGCCGGTCACCCTGCCAGTCGAAGAAGGGGTTGATGACGACCCCCTTCATCATGTCGTCCGCCGAATCGTCGTCGTTACGCGAATCGGGGTCGCCGAACGTGTAGCTGAAGACCGACTGCCCCCAGTGCACACGGCCGTCGACGGCCTTGGCGTACGGGTCGAGCAGGAGCTTGTTGGCGTTGTAGCGCTGCCCGTTGGCCGGGTCGTAGGCGCCGTGCACGCGGTAGCCGTAGCGTTGCCCGGGCTGGACGTTGGGAAGGTATCCGTGCCACACGAACGCGTCGACGTCGATCAGCTCGACGCGCGTCTCGGCGCCGTCCTCGTCGAACAGACACAGTTCGACCTTCTCGGCCCCTTCGCTGAACAGCGCGAAGTTCGTGCCGTTCCCATCGAATGTCGCACCCAATGGATACGCGGATCCGGGCCATACCTGCACGTGAACCCCCTTGAGTCCGGGAGTTCAACCATAGAGGATGCGGGAGCGCTCACGTGGCCCTCCCCCAGAGCGGCCCGCGTCGCTATGATGCCCCGCGCGGTGGATCCGCGAGCAGCGCGATCCGCTCATCGAGGTAGCGTGCCAACGGCGCGAACCCGGCACCGGGACTCCACCGCACACTCGGCACGCCCTCGACCACCGCGAGCGGACCGGAGGTCCCGCCGGCTTCGACGGCGGCGACATCGAGCATCCGCCACCCGAGGTGCACCGGAACACCCTCGCGGAATCCGCCCCGGAACACGGCGGCCTGCACGGCGGCGCGCTCCCGCTGCGATTCCGCGGCGAACCCGCGCCGGGCCTCTTCGCGCGACCGGACGATCTCACCGGTGGCCGCGACGAAGTCCTCGCCGATGAGGAGCACACCGAGATGCCACGCCTCGCCCCGCGCCGCGACGCGCGGAGCCCGTCGCAGACCCCACAGCCGCCGCGGCTCGACCAGCTCACCCATCGCCTCACGGGGCAGCCCCGCGAGGCGATCGCGGGCGTCGTCGAAGAGCCAGGCGATCGTGGTCACGCCATGTCGTCCAGGGTCGGAGCCACACGCGCGGCGCGCTCGCCCCGCAACCGCATCGCGATGAGGGGGAACAGCAACACCGAGAGCATCCCCCCACCCACCAGAAGTGCCGCCTGCACCGTGGTCAGGATGTCCTCGTCGAGACCGATGGAGGTGACGGCGACGATGATCGGCAGCCCGGTGGCACCCATGAAGGCCATCGCGAGACGCTCCCGCCCGTTCGCGCCCACGGGCGAGGCGAGCATCGAGGGGAGTCCGCGGATCACGAACAGCGCGACGAGGACGATCGGGAGGCCGAGGAACAGGATCGGGTCGGCCAGCAGCGCCTGCAGGTCGAAAGTGACACCGGTGTAGATGAAGAAGATGGGCACGAGGAAGCCGAACGCGACCGCCTCGACCTTGCTCTCGACCGCTTCCCGATCGGCCTCGTCCGCATCGCGCATGATCAGGCGCCACACGATCCCGGCGGTGAACGCGCCCAACAGGAAGTCGAGCTCGAGGAGAACGCTCACCGCGACCAGACCGCCCAGGATCAACAGGATCACCCGGATCGCGAACTGCCCCGAGGTGTGCAGGGTCGCGCTCACCGCCTTGTGCATCGCCCCGTGGGGGATGCGGAAGGCCAGCCAGATCGCCAGACCCGAGATGAGGATGAACAGCAGCAGCACGAGCGTCGACAGGCCGATGTCCCGACTGCCGAGGAACAGGGAGATCGCGATCAACGGGCCGAACTCGCCGAGCGCGCCGACGGCGCCGACGGCTTGGCCGAACGGGGTCTTCAGCTCGCCCGCATCGCGCAGGACCGGCAGCAGGGTCCCGAGCGCGGTCGACGACAGCGCGATGCCGATGACGACCGCCGCCTCCCACGGGGTGAGGACCACCACCGACAGCACACCCGCTCCGAGGCTCAACAGCCAACCGAGGCTCGCCCGCCGACCGAGTCGGCCACGGAAGGCCCCGAACTCGATCTCGGTGCCCGCGACGAAGAAGAGGGTCGCGAGGCCGAAGTCGGCCATCAGCTCGATGAAGGCCGAGTCCCCCACCCAGCCGAGCACCGCCGGGCCGATGAGGATGCCGAGCACCAGTTCGAACACGACCACCGGCACGCGCACCCACCGGCCCATTCCCCGCGCGAGCAACGGCGCCAGCACCGCCAGGAGCGGGATGATCACCAAGGTCTGCGGCTGAAGGTCGTCCACCGATTCAGGCTACCGAGTCGGAGAGGTCACTCCCGCCCGCCCCCGCACCGGGATCACCCCCCGAGCACCGGGTCAGGCGTCGAGCACCGGAGCATCTCGGACCTCCGGCGGCCGCGCCCACGTCGGGGTGACGGTTCCCTCCGCCACGGCGGTGTGCGCCGGAACATCGTCCCCGGCGCCGTCCGGTATGGGCCGTGCACCACCGATCGCCCCCGAGCCCCGGATCTCCCGGTGCAGACGTTCCATGCGGGTGTCGAGCTCGGCGGCGCTGTCGGCGGCGTCCTTCAGGTCGTCCAGCAGCTCCGCGGGCACCTGCCGGTCGTACTTGTAGTAGATCTTGTGCTCCAGGCTGGCCCAGAAGTCCATGGCGATCGTGCGGAACTGCACCTCCACGGGGACCTCGATGCGACCGGTCGACAAGAAGACCGGCACCTGGAGGATCGCATGCAGGCTCTTGTAGCCGTTCGGTTTCGGCGCGGCGATGTAGTCCTTGACCTGCAGCACCTCGATGTCATCCTGAGCGGCCAGGAGGTCGAACAGACGGTACGCGTCGGTGACGAAGCTGCACGTGATGCGCACGCCCGCGATGTCGGTGATCTGCTCGCGCACCGTCGCGAAGTCCTGCGGGATCCCCCGCCGTCTCACCTTCTCGACAAGGCTGTCGGGCGACTTCACGCGACTGGAGACATGCTCGATCGGGTTGTAATCATGCCGCTGCAGGAACTCGTCGCGGAGGATCGAGATCTTCGTCTCGATCTCCTGCATCCCGAACCGGTACTCCATGAGGAACTGTTGGAACTCGTCCCGCGCCGTGCGCAGTTCGGACGGGCTCAGCATCACGGGCAGATCGTCGGATTCGGCCGCTTCGGGTCGTGGCGTCGCCATGACCCCCACCGTACGGGCGATCACTACGAGAGTTCTGTGAGGGACCGGCGGGCGTCCTCTGCCCGGGCCGCGGCCGCGCGGGCGGTCGAGGCGGCAGCTCCCAACCGGTCCTCGAGCTCGGTGAGCGTCTCGGCGGCGGCGGCTTCGTCGGCCTCGAGACGCGCGATGTCGCGCCGGAGGTCGTCCAGCCGCTCGCGCACGTGGTCGAGCTTGTGCCGTGCGCGGTCGCGCCGCTCCACGAGCGTGGCCTCCTCCCGTACGGCCTCGTTCGCGGCGCGTTCGGCCTCGCGCGCCGCTTTCTCCGCGGCTCGTCTCGCACGACGCTGTGCCAGGTCGTCCCGCGGCGGATCGACCTCGACGCCCGGGATGGAACCGCCGACGACGTCGGCCAGCCCGGCGGCGTCCACCGCGCCGAACCCCGTGGCCTCCAGCGGTCGCACCAGCCGTGCGGTGCGGACGGCCGCCGCGGCGGCGGGATCCATGACGGCGGCGTTGAGGGTCTTGTGCACGTCGTCGCGGGCGGCGGCGCTGACGGTCACCCCCGCAGCTTCGGCGAGGGAGACCGCCTGCGCGGTGAGCGCCGCGACAAGCTGTCGACGCCGCCCGCTCAAGCGGGCCAGTTCGGCGGCGTCGAGGTCGTCCTGCGCCTCCCGCAGTGCCGCGGCCAGATCGAGCGCTTCACCGAGATCCCCCTCCCGGGCGAGGAGGTCGACGGTCCAGGCGGAGACCGTCGGCTTGCGCAGCGCCTTGATGCGGGAGCCGACATCCCCTCCCACCGCGGCGGCCCGCGCATTGCGCGCCGCGGTGAAGGCGGTGGGCGCAAGGGCGTACAGCTCCGCCGCGACCTCGTCGACCTCGTCCTGCGACACGGCCCCATTCTGCCCGCCCGGTCGATCCCCCGCCCGAACCCCGCCCTCGCCGCCTGCTCCCCTTGCGCGAACACCGGCCCAGGCCGCTCGGAGTCTCAGCTGGTGCCGTCACGCGCGATGACGCGTCGATCCCCTGTGTCGTTCACGCATGGGGGACGCAACGAACACCTCCAGCGGCCGGCTCAGTCGGCGAAGATCTTCCCCACCGACTCGCGCTTCTCGGCCTGGAACGCGTCCTCGGCGCGGCCGTGGGCCCAGTACGCCGACACCGACATCTCCCGGCGGCCGATCCCCCACTTCTCGTGGAAGATCGCGCCGAGGCGCTTCATGGCCGCCCTCTCGCCGTGCGCGAAGATGTCGAGGTCGCCGTCGGGGCGGTCGAGCGCGTCGACCGCGGCGACCATGAGGGTGCCCGGGTGCGCGGTGCCCTCCGGCCCCACGCGGTGCAGCCACCGCACCTCGATGCCGGGCGGGGCCTCGAGCGGAAGCTGCGACGCCTCGTCGTCGACCTCGACGACCACGACGCCTCGGGCGTCCTCCCGCAGCGCGGCGACCGCACGCGCGATCGCGGGGAGCGCGGAGTCGTCGCCGACGATCACGTGGGTCACATCACCGTCGGCCGGGGCGTACCCGCCGCCCGGGAGCGAGAGCGCGATCCGGTCACCGGGTCGCGCCGACGCGGCCCACGGCCCGGCCAACCCGTCGTCTCCGTGCACGACGAAGTCGATGGCGATCGTGCGGGCGGACTCGTCGACGTCGCGGATCGTGTAGGTGCGCCGCGAGGGCACATCCTCCCGGGGGAGCTGCGCGCGGAGAGCCTCGAGATCGTACGGCGGTTCCAGGCCGAGGCCGGGCTTGGCCAGCAGGAGCTTGGTGTAGGTGTCGGTGCACGCGAGCTTGTCCGGATCGGCGCCGGCCAAGAACTCGTCGAAGCCGTCACCGCCCAGGTACACACGGACCAGGTGCGGGGTGAGGCTCTCACGACGCACCACCTCGAGGACGACCTGCCTGCCTCGCGGACGAGCGCCGGGCGCCGCCGACGGTGGCGAGGCGACCTCGGACGATCGCGGGGCAGAGGATCCTGGAGCGCCGGACGAGGGCGCGGACGCGGGGGAACTCATCCGCTCGAGACTACGCCCGAAACAGCACCATAGGATTGGGAAAGCCCTCTCCCCGCGACGGCCGACCAGGAGGCACCCATGAAGGCGCTCATCGCCAGCGGCACGGGCCACTACGCCGATCCGTGGCACCCGTTCCCCGAGACCACCCCCGAGCTGAGGGCGATCCTGACCGACGCAGGCTTCATGGTCGACGTCGACGACGACGTCGACCACGCCATGACCCGGCTCGACGGCTTCGATCTTCTCGTGGTGAACGCCGGTGACCCTTGGCGCGGCGAGGACACCGTCCCCGCTCCGGCCGCCGCCGTGGACGGCTTCACGCGGGCGCTCGATCGCGGCATCGGTGTGCTCGCGCTGCACTGCACGGTCGCGACCATGCGCGACTACCCCGACTGGGCCGCCGCGCTCGGCGGGATGTGGGTGCCGCAGCTGTCGTGGCATCCGCCTGTCGGCGATGTCGAGGTACGTGTGCTCTCGGTTCCCGGTGGCGACGCCCTCCCGGACTTCACCGTGTTCGACGAACGATACTCGCGCCTGCAGGCGATCGGTCGACGGGAGGTCGTGGCGGAGTTCACCGTCGACGGAGAGCCGATGCCGGCGGCGTGGGTCCGCACGTACGGCGCGAGCCGGATCGCCGTCGATGTCCTCGGCCACGACGCCCGATCGTATGCCTCCGCCGGACACCGCGCCCTCGTGGAACACCTCGCCCGCTGGGCCACCGACGCCTGACCGCACCCGTCGGGAGCGTGGCCGCCGCCCGAAGTAGGGGGCGACTGACCGGACCGGCCGGACCTCTCGCCGTCGACAACACAGGAGATCCGCGCCCGAATCCAGCCACGTGTGCGGCCCGGGCGTGGCGACGCCCGGATCTCCTGTGTTGTTCACGCCGCGCCCGGGCGAATGCCCGCCCCGGCACGGCGACGCGACTCAGCCTCGGGCGACGCGGGTGGCCTGGCGAGCTGCGCCGAGCGCGACGTACTCGCCGGGGGTGGGCACCTCCACGGGAAGACCGAGCAGGGCCGGGGCGATCGCACGCACCGCCGGAGACTGCGCGGCACCGCCGATGAGCAGCGCCCGCTCCAGCGGGACCCCGAGTGCGCGAAGCGCGTCCAATCCGGCACCGAGACCGGACAGCATCCCCTCGACCGCGGCACGGGCGAGGTTCTCCCGTGTCGTGGAGGCCAGGGTCATGCCCGTCAGGGAGGCGGTCGCATCCGGCAGGTTCGGGGTCCGTTCGCCCTCGAAGTACGGCACGAGGGAGAGGCCGCCCGCGCCGGGTTCGGCGGCGAGGGCGAGGTCGCTGAGCTCGGCGTGATCGACGCCGAGCAGGCGCGCGATCGCATCCAGCACGCGGGCGGCGTTCAGGGTGACCACGATGGGCAGGTAGCCGCCGTCGGCGTCCGCGAAGCCCGCGACGGTGCCCGACGGGTCGATGGTGCGGGCGGCACTGACGGCGAAGACGGTGCCCGACGTGCCGATCGAGACGACGACGTCACCCGTGGCCGCGCCGACGCCGAGTGCGGCGGCGGCGTTGTCGCCGGCGCCGGGGGCGACGCGGCGCCCGGCCTCGTCGGTGACCCACTGGCCCGGCCCGAGCACGCGCGGCAGCACCGCGGCGTGTCCGAGGGCGGCGATCAGCAGCTCGCGATCGTATCCGTCCACGTCCGGCGCCCATGCCTCGGGGCTCCAGTATCCGGTCCCGGAGGCGTCCGACCGATCGGTCACCAGCTCTTCGAGCACGGGCCCGCGGGGTGACGCTTCGGCCGGTCCGAACCCGCGCAGCCGCCACGTGAGCCAGTCGTGCGGGAGAGCGACGGCCGCGACGCGTGCGGCGTTGTCGGGCTCGGCGTCCCGCAGCCAGCGCACCTTCGTGATGGTGAACGACGCGACCGGGACGAGCCCCGTCCGTCGGGCGAGCGTCTCGGCACCGAACTCGTCGATGAGGGCCGCCGCGGCGCCGGCCGAGCGGGTATCGTTCCACAGCAGCGCGTCACGCACGACCCGGCCCTCCGCATCCAGCGCGACCATCCCGTGCTGTTGACCGCCGATGCTCCATGCGGCGACGTCGTCGAGCCCGCCGGCGGCGTCGATCGCCTCCTGCAGGGCCCGCCACCAGGCGGCGGGATCGAC
The DNA here is from genome assembly GCA_002703245.1 of Microbacterium sp. Lineage (GTDB taxonomy): Bacteria > Actinomycetota > Actinomycetes > Actinomycetales > Microbacteriaceae > Microbacterium > Microbacterium aquimaris. The sequence goes on along the minus strand of NZTV01000075.1, from coordinate 94,980 downwards.
CTCGGTGCCGTCGGGATGCGCGGCGCGCCCTTCGCGCACCACGGCCCCGGTGGCGGCGTCGACGATCACGACTTTGCACGACTGGGTCGATGAGTCGACCCCCGCGACGAGTGTCATCGCGTCTCCTCTCGGTGAGACCGGGCGCGACGTCGGAGACCGGGCCGCACGCGGCGGGGTCTCGGACGCAGGCCCGGGTCTCGGCACGACGGCCTCAGCCGCGGGCGCCCATCAGGTGCTCGGTGGCCAGCTGCTGCAGGCGGACGAAGCCGAAGCCCTTGCCGCCGAGGTAGGCCGAGGCGTCGAAGTCCTCGTAGGCCGAGCGGTCGGCGAGCAGGTCGTCGTAGGACTCCCCGGCGCCCAGCGTGGGCTGCGACAACTCGGTGACCTTCGCCGCTTCGAGCGCCTCCTGCACCTCGGGGTCGGCGCGGAAGGCCGCAGCGCGCTCCTTCAGCAGCAGGTAGGTGCGCATGTTCGCGGCGGCGGAGTCCCACACGCCGGTCTCGTCCTCGGTGCGGCTGGGCTTGTAGTCGAAGTGGCGGGGGCCGTCGTAGGAGGGGCCTCCGTTGACGCCACCGTTTTCGAGCAGGTCGACCAGCGAGAACGCGTTGTGCAGGTCGCCGTGGCCGAATACGAGGTCCTGGTCGTACTTGATGCCCCGCTGGCCGTTGAGATCGATGTGGTAGAGCTTGCCGTGGTACAGCGCCTGGGCGATGCCGGCGGTGAAGTTCAGTCCCGCCATCTGCTCGTGCCCGACCTCGGGGTTCAGGCCGACCAGCTCCGGCCGTGCGAGCGACTCGATGAACGCGAGCGCGTGGCCGACGGTGGGCAGCAGGATGTCGCCGCGGGGCTCGTTGGGCTTGGGCTCGATGGCGAAGCGGATGTCGTAGCCCTTGTCGGTGACGTAGTCGCCGAGCAGGTCGACGGCCTCGCGGTAGCGCTCGAGCGCGGCCCGCACGTCCTTGGCCGAGTCGTACTCGGCGCCTTCCCGACCGCCCCACATGACGAAGGTCTTGGCGCCGAGTTCGGCGGCCAGGTCGATGTTGCGCAGCACCTTGCGGAGCGCGAAACGACGGACCTGTCGGTCGTTGGAGGTGAAGCCGCCGTCCTTGAACACCGGCGCCGAGAAGAGGTTGGTGGTCACCATCGGAATGGTCAACCCCGTCGCCTCGAGCGCACCCTTGAGGCGGTCGATCTGCGTCTGACGCTCGGCGTCGGTCGAGCCGAACGCGAACAGGTCGTCATCGTGGAAGGTCATGCCGTACGCGCCGAGTTCGGCGAGCTTCTCGACGGCGTGCACCACGTCGAGAGGGCGACGGGTGGGCCCGCCGAACGGGTCGGTGCCGTTGTAGCCGATGGTCCAGAGGCCGAAGGTGAACTTGTCGGCAGGGGTGGGGGTGGGCATGTCTTCTCCGCGTCGAGTGAAGGAATTGTTGCGCTTGACAACGTATAACACGGTGACCCGCGGGTCAACGCGGAATCGCCCGCATCGTCCCGCTAGGCTCGGCCCACGCCCCGCGAGCGGCCCTCCCCGCGCGGCCTGAGACGTCACAGAGGAGAAACGCATGCTGAGCGCCATGTCGACCGTGGAGGACATGCGTCGCGGCAACCTCGCCCGGTTCCTCGAGCTGGTGCACCGCGAACGTGCGCTGTCTCGCGCGCAGCTGACGGCCGCCACCGGGCTGAACCGCTCGACCGTCGCGGCGCTGGCCGCCGAACTGGTCGAGCTCGGCCTGGTGATCGAACGCGCCCCCGACCCCACCAAGCGCGTCGGCCGGCCCTCCCCCGTGGTCGCGGCGAATCCGGATGTGGTGGTGCTGGCCGCCAACCCCGAGGTCGACGCGCTCACCCTCGCCGCCGTGGGCCTGGACGGCGAGATCAGGGTGCGCGAACGCCTCGAGACCACCGACCTGCCCTCGCCCGAGACGACCGTCGCCCAGCTCGCCGACGCCGTCGACCGCTGGGCCCGGGGGGAGTTGGCGGGCGCGAGATTCGTCGGCGTGGGCCTCGCGGTACCGGGACTGGTCCGCGCCGCAGACGGCCTTGTCCGCCATGCCCCGCACCTGCGCTGGCGGGACACCCCGCTGCGCGCCATGACCGAACAGGCCACGGGCCTGCCCGCCGCCGTCGACAACGACGCGACCCTCGGCGCGATCGCCGAGCACCGCTTCGGCGCCGGTGTCGGCGTGGACCACCTCGTCTATCTCAACGGTGGCGCATCCGGCATCGGTGGTGGCGTGATCGTGGCCGGGATGCCCCTGGCCGGTGCATCCGGGTATGCCGGCGAATTCGGCCAGAACCGTCCCGGGATCGCCTCGGCCACGCATCGGCGGGCAGACGACGGCGTACTGGAGGACGAGGTGAGCAGGGCGAGACTCCTGGCCGCCGCGCGGCTGACCTCGGCCGACGAGCCGACACTCGCCGCGGCACTGTCGGGATCGACCGCCGTGGATGTGCGCGACGAGATCATGCGTCAGCGCGGCATCCTCGCCACGGCCCTCGGGAATGCGGTCAACGTGCTGAACCCGTCGGTCGTGATCCTCGGCGGCTTTCTCGCGACCCTCGCCGAGAGCGATCCCGCCGCCCTGGTCGAGGCGATGCAGGCCCAATGCATGCCCGCCGCGGCCGAAGACGTCGAGATCCGCACCGCCGCCCTCGCCGAGGACCGACTGCTCATCGGCGCCGCCGAGGCGGCGTTCGCACCGCTGCTGACCGACCCTGCGGGCGCCCTCGCCTCGGCGTGACCGCATGGTCGGGACGGCCACAGACCTCCACCCTCGGGAGACGCATTCGCGCCTGCCCGCACCCACCCGTGGGGCTCAGCGCCAGGCGGATGCGGGGGTCAGGGGAACCGGGGAGGGGCGCTCGACCGTGGTGGTCAGCTCCCGCCGCGCATGTGCCGCGGCCGCCTCGTGCAGCGACTCCATGATCTCGAGCACGTGAAGCGCCATCGCCCCTCCGGCGCGCCCGTGCCCGGCGACGAAGTCGAGCAGTCCGACACCGCGAGCGGCGTCCTCGTACCCGGCGGACGGGGCCAGCTCCTGCCACCCCTCTCCCCCACGGCGGTACAGCGAGACGTCGCCGGCATGGAGGTTCGGATCGGGCAGGACCACCGCGCCTTCTGTGCCGTACACCTCCAGTGGGCGCGCCGAGGTGGCGACGCCGTCGAAGCTCATGGTGACCGTCGAGATCGCGCCACCCGCGTGCTCGAGGACGCCCGCGACGTGCGTATCGATCTCGACCGCCACGTGCTCACCGGCGCGGGGCCCCGACCCGATCACCCGCGTCGCGTGAGCACGCGACGCGGCACCCGAGACGGCGACGACCGGACCGAGCACCTGCACGAGGGAGGTGAGGTAGTACGGCCCCATGTCCAGCAGCGGACCGCCGCCGGCCCGGTAGTAGAAGTCGGGCTGCGGATGCCAGTGCTCGTGCCCGGGCGAGACCCACGTGGCCGTCGCGCCGACCGGGTCGCCGATCAGGCCGTCGTCGACCGCGCGCCGCCCGGTCTGCACGCCGGTCCCCAGCACGGTGTCGGGGGCGCATCCCACCCGGACCCCGGCACGTTCGGCGGCCGCCATCACACCCTGCGCCTCGGCGAAGGTCGCCGCGAGCGGCTTCTCGCCGAACACGTCCTTGCCGCCTGCGATGGCCGCCAGGGCCACCTCGGCGTGCGCGGCCGGGATGGTGAGGTTCAACACCGTGTCGACGTCGGGGTCGGCGACGAGCTCGGACGTCGTGAGCGCGCGACATCCGGGGAGGTCCGCGGCGGCGGCCTCCGCGCGGGCGAGGTTGAGGTCGGCGACGGCGGTGATGCGCACGCCGTCGACCCCGGCGAGCGTGTCGAGGTAGGCCCGGGAGATGACCCCGAGGCCGACGATCCCTACCGTGTGCGGGCTGCCCACAGCATCCCCCTCTCGATGATGGTCCGGACCTCGTCGTCGCGCAGGACCTCGACGCTGTGCCCGGGGGTGGCGACGAACACGCGGCCGCGCCCCCACAGCCTGGTCCACACCGCCGGCGAGGTCAGGGGCCGGTGCCACGGGTGATAGGGCTGCACCGGATGGGTCGTGGTGGCGAGCACGTCGATGAGGTCGTCGTGCAACACCCAGTACTGCTCGGTGTGCAGCGTGAAGTCCTCGATGCCGCGGGTGATCTCATGTTCACGGCCGAGGTCTGTCATGGTCACCCGATAGGTGAGGTAGTTGTCGGTCTCGTCGCCGCGCAGCTCATCGGGGTGCTTGGAGGGATGCGTGGCGAACTGCCCGCCGACCAGCTGCAGGTAGTCGGCGCTGTTGCGGAACGAGTCGGCGATTCCGCCGTGCCACCCCGCGAGGCCGGTGCCCGCCTCGACGGCGGCGCGCAGTCCCTTCACCGCGTCGTCGGAGATCTCCGACATCGTCACGGACTGCACCACCAGGTCGGTCACCGCCATCCGCTCCGCGTCGGTGTACACCTCGGGGCTGTCCTCGACGCGGACATCGAACCCTTCGGCGCGGAGGTACGGCAGGAACACCTCGGTCGCCTCGACGGGGTGATGCCCCTCCCAGCCGCCGCGGACAACGATCGCCGTGCGAGTCATGACTCGCTCTCCTCTCCGCCGACCCGGCGCACCGGCGTCATCACGGCCTCGTTCGCCGCGCTCTCCGCCACCGCGGCCAACACGCGCTGCACGTCGGCGGCATCGGCGAACGACGGAGCCGCCGCGTCGAGGTCGCCCCCGATCGCGCGGACGAGGTCGACGATCTGGTGCGTGAACAGGTGTTCGTAGCCGAGTCCGTGGCCTGCGGGCCACCACGCCCCGGCATACGGGTGCTCGGGCTCGGTGACCTGGATGCGCCGGAAGCCCTGCGCGCCGGACGGGTCGTCGGCACGGTAATACTCGAGTTCGTTCATGCGCTCGAAGTCGAACGCGACCGACCCGAGGGATCCGTTGACCTCGATCCGGTTCGCGTTGCGTCGCCCGGTGGCCATGCGCGTGGCCTCGAAGACGCCCAGTGCCCCACCCGCGAAAGTCGCCGTGAAGGCTGCGGCGTCGTCGACGGTGACCGGCAGCCGGTCCCCCGAGCCGCCGACCCCACCCAGCCCGGCCTGGCCGGCCAGCGGGGGTCGCGTGGACACGAAGGTACGCAACACCGCCGAGACGGCCGTGATGTCGTCGCCGAGGAGCCACTGCGCGGTGTCGATGGAGTGGGCGCCGATGTCCCCGAGCGTGCCGGATCCGGCGCGCTTGCGATCGAGACGCCAGGTGTGGGGCGCATCGGGGTCGCTCAGCCAGTCCTGCAGGTACTGCGCGCGCACATGGCGGATCTCGCCGAGCGCGCCTTCGGCGATCAACGCCCGCGCGGCGGCGAGCGCCGGGGTGCGCCGGTAGCTGAAGCCGCACATCGCCACGCTCGATGCCGACGCGGCGGCGGCGACCATGCGGTCGGCCTCCTCGACGGAGTTGGCCAGCGGCTTTTCGCACAGCACGTGCTTGCCCGCGGCGAGCGCCGCGAGGGCGATCTCGGCGTGCGTGTCGCCGGGGGTGCAAATGTCGACGACGTCGATGTCGGGGCGCGTGACCACGTCGCGCCAGTCGGTGGCGTACTCGGGCCAACCGAGATCGCGTGCCGCTGCGGCACCCTCCGGCCTGCGGCCGACCAGCACGATCGGCTCGATCTCGCGTCCGAGGTCGAAGAAGCGGGGCGCGGTGCGCCACGCCTGCGTGTGGATGCGGCCCATGAATCCGTTGCCGATCACGGCGATGCGCAACGGCGCATCCTGCATGGTCATCGTCATCGATGCTCCTCTCGTCGTTCCGCGACGAGCGTGCCACCGCGGCCCGGACGCCTCCCACCCTCTTGCGCAAAACATCGACCTCCACAAGGGTGGATCCCATGCCCCCCGCCACCCTCACCGACGTCGCGACCGCCGCCGGGGTCAGTGTCGCCACCGCATCCCGCGCCATCTCCGGCCGCGGCGACCTCTCCGCGCAGACCCGCCGCCGCGTGCGCGAGGCCGCGGCGAGACTGGGCTACCGACGCGAGCCCGCACGCGGGGGTCGCCCCACCGCGAGCGGGCACATGATCGACCTCGTGCTCGGGAGGTTCCACAACCCGTGGTCTGACGAGGTCACCGCCGGCGCCCACGGGGCGGCGACCGCGCACGGCTTCGACCTCGTCCTCACCGAGGAGACCGACTTCCCGGGCGACGACTGGCCGGTGCGCGTGAGACGGCGCGGATCGGCGGGGGTCGTGCTGGGCCTCATCTCCCCCACGACTGCGCAGCTGGAGTCGATTCGGGAATCGGGGATCCCCCTGGTCCTGCTGGACCCGCCGTCCGAGGCGACCCACGGGATGCCGAACGTCCGCACCACCGACGGCGCCGGTGCCGCCGCGGCCGCGCGCCACCTTGCGGCGCGTGGCGCGACACGGTTCGCCGTGCTCGGCGGCGACCCTCCCTTCCGATACGGCCGGGCACGACGCGACGGGTTCGTCGAGGAACTCGCGCGACACCTGCCGCACGCCGAGGTGCATGCGACCACGAGCGCGTGGCGGGCGCCGGCGGCACGCGACGCCATCCTGCCGTTGCTGCGACGCCTGCGCGGCGGCGAGCGCCTCGGGGTGTTCGCCGTCTCGGACGAACTCGCCGCCGGCGTCTACGCCGCCGCGGCGAGCGAGGGGCTCATCGTCCCCGACGACGTGCTGGTGGTCGGCTTCGACGACGTGCGAGGCGCACGGTGGCTGAACCCGCCGCTGACGACGGTGCGTCAGCCGATCCGCGAGATGGCTGCCGCCGCGGTCGGTCTTCTCGCCGATGCCGCCGACGGCGCACCGGGGGCGGCCGCGTCGGTCACCCTCCCGACCGAACTGGTCCCCCGGGCATCCACCTGAGCTTCCTCCCCGGAGCCCCCCGGCGCGGCCGGCCCCGATCGGTCGCAACACGGGTGTGCGGCGCGGCCGTCGGAACAAGTGCGGGCGGCCGCCGCCGGGTCACGGCACCGGGCGTGCGGCACGGACTGTGGCAAGGTGGCCGGATGCGCATCGCTCTGACCGGGGTCACCGGAAAGCTCGGCTCGACCGTCGCCCGCGAACTCCGCACGGCCGGACACGACGTCACCGGCTTCGACGTCGTCGGCGCACGCGCGGCGGGATTCGTCCAGGTCGACCTCACCGACTACGGCCAGGTCGTCGACGCCCTCGGGGGTGTCGACCGGTCGGCGCCCTTCGACGCCGTCGTCCACCTCGCCGCCATCCCCGCTCCGGGACTGCGCACCGACGTGGCGACCTTCCACAACAACATGCCCTCGACGTTCAACGTGTTCTGGGCGGCCGTCCGGCTCGGCATCCGTCGGATCGTGTACGCGTCGAGTGAGACGGTCCTGGGACTCCCCTTCGACGTGCCCCCGCCGTACATCCCGGTCGACGAGGAGTACGCACCGCGACCGGAGTCGGTGTACTCGATCGTGAAGACGCTCGAGGAGCAGCTGGCGCGTGAACTGGTCCGCTGGCATCCGGACCTGTCGGTGAGCGCCCTGCGCTTCTCGAACGTGATGGCACCCGAGGACTACGCGGCGTTCGCAGAGTTCCAGGATGACCCGATGCGGCGCAAATGGAACCTGTGGGGCTACATCGACGCCCGGGACGGGGCGCAGGCGGTCGAGAAGGCACTCCGGAACGCCCCGGACGGTTTCGAGGCGTACATCATCGCAGCCGCCGACACCGTCATGGAGCGAGCCAACGAGGAGCTGATCGCCGAGGTGTTCCCCGACGTCGAGGTGCGCGGCGAACCGGGCGCGCACGAGACCCTGCTGTCGATCGACAAGGCCCGCCGCCTGCTCGGCTACGCCCCCCAGCACACCTGGCGCCCCCACCCCTAACCCCCAGACCACGCCCCGAGCGACCCCGCCGAGCGACCCTTTATCGCAGAGCCATTTGCACTTTGGGGTGGGGAGTGCAAAAATGCACTTTGTGGTTGATAGTGCAGTTTCTTCGCGGGAGCAGCGGACGCGTGAGACCGAGCGCGCGCTGCGGCGACGCGCGCGTGAGCTCACGGCGGAACGCGGGCTCGGCGGCTTCACCGTCGAAGAACTCTGCGCCGACGTGCACGTGTCACGCCGCACCTTCTTCAACTACTACGCGAGCAAAGAGAACGCCGTGCTCGGGTTCTCGATGCGCAGCGACACCACCGATGCCGAAGCGGCGTTCGTCGAATCCCGCGGCGATCTGCTGGACGACCTCGCGACGCTTCTGATCGCCCGGTCGGAGGCGCGCGACATGGATCTCACCGAGATCCGGTCGGTGCGCGCCGCCCTCGAGAAATCCCCCGAGCTGCACCGCACCTTCATCGCGCACATCTCCGAGGCCCAACGCGCCGACCGCGTCCTCATCGCACGTCGTCAGGGCTGGCCCGAAGACGACGTCCGTGCCGCGGTCGCCGTGGAGCTGGTCGGCACACTCATCCGCCCCTGCGTGGACGAATTCCTCGAACGGGACGCCACCGTCCCGTTCGTCGACCTCTTCCGGAGCCGCATGGCGGTCGCCCGCTCCCTCCTGGACTCCCCCTCCTGACATCCGACAAGGAACCCGAATGACCTCCACCACGACGGAACAGCCCTTCCTGCTCACCAAGCGGCGCATCTGGATCATCTTCAGCGCGCTCGTCGCCGGCATGCTGCTGGCCAGTCTCGATCAGACCATCGTCTCAACCGCCATGCCGACCATCGTGGGGCAGCTCGGCGGGGTCGAGCACCAGGTCTGGATCGTGACGTCGTACCTGCTGGCCACGACCATCGTGATGCCCATCTACGGCAAATTCGGCGATGTACTCGGCCGCCGCCACCTCTTCCTCATCGCCATCGGCCTGTTCACCGCCGCCTCCGTAGGCGCGGCGTTCGCGGGGAACTTCTGGACCTTCGTCGCCTTCCGCGCGATGCAGGGCCTCGGCGCCGGTGGCCTCATGATCCTGTCGCAGGCGATCATCGCCGACATCGTCCCGGCATCCGAACGCGGCAAATACCTCGGCCCCCTCGGCGGAATCTTCGGTCTGTCGGCGGTCGCCGGTCCCCTCCTCGGCGGCTACTTCGTCGACCACCTCACCTGGCGGTGGGCGTTCTACATCAACATCCCGATCGGGATCGCGGCCTTCATCATCGCGCTCGTCGCCCTGAAACTGCCGTCCAAGAAGGCCACCAAGCCGATCGACGTGCTCGGGGTGCTGCTGCTGTCGGTCGCGACCACATGCCTCATCTTCTTCACCGACTTCGGCGGCGACACCGCGCACGGCTGGGATGCACCGGAGACATGGATGTGGGGCGCAGGTCTGGTCGTCGCGGCAGGGCTGTTCGTATTCGTCGAGTCACGCGCCGCCGATCCGGTGATCCCGCTGAGCTTCTTCCGCAACCCGGTGTTCGTGAACGCCACCGCAATCGGACTCATGATCGGTCTGGCGATGTTCGCCGCGATCGGCTTCATCCCGACCTTCCTGCAGATGGCCTCCGGTACCTCGGCGGCCGTGTCGGGTCTGCTGATGCTGCCGATGATGGTCGGCCTCATGGGAACCTCCATCGCCTCGGGTCTGCTGATCACGAAGACCGGACGCTACAAGGCGTTCCCGATCGCCGGCACCGCGATCACGGGACTCGCGCTCGTCCTGATGGCGGGGATGACCGCGGAGACGGCCATCTGGCTCATCTGCGTGTTCCTGTTCATCTTCGGCGCCGGGCTCGGGCTCATCATGCAGGTCGTCGTGCTGGTGGTGCAGAACGCCGTGCCCGCCTCCGACATCGGATCGGCCACAAGCACGAACAACTACTTCCGCGAGGTCGGCGCCGCCCTGGGCACCGCGGTGTTCGGCACGCTGTTCACCACGCGCCTCAGCGAAAACCTGATGACCGTCTTCACCGACGCCGGCGCGAGCCCGGATCAAGCCGCCGAAGCGACGGCGACCATCGACCCGCAGATCCTCGACCAGCTGCCCGAGTCGGTGCGCGACGGGATCGTCACCGCCTACGCCGACGCGCTGGCCCCCGTGTTCTGGTACGTCCTGCCCTTCATCGGCCTGGCGTTCCTGCTGAGTCTGTTCCTGAAACAGGTGCCCCTGTCCGATGTCGCCGGGCTGGTCGCCCGCGGTGAGGCGGTCGGCGGCGAAGAGGCCGAGCGTCTCGAGGCGGCGCAGCGTCATCGCGGCTCGGATGCGATGGCACCCGGCACCGAGGCCTCCGCCGCCGCACCCGGCTCAGGCGCTCACGCCTCGGAGGACACCTCGACCCGGTAGGTCCGCGCGGCGTTCGCGTGCGAGACGCGGTACCACTCCTCCTCGTCGAGCCCGAGTGCGTTGCGCACGGCGTCGAACCAGCCGGGCCTGCTGAAGCCGGCACCGGCCGAGACCGGCCAGTCGCTGCCGACCATCGCCCGGTCCGCGCCGAACAGCTCGAACGCCGCGCGCAGCCAGGGCGCGACGTCGACCGGTGGCTGCCCGTCCGGGACGCCGCCGACGCCGAACTCGGCCGGCAGGCCGGAGAGCTTCACCGAGACGTTCTCCCGCGCGCACGCCGCCAGATGCTCCCGCCACGGTCCGAACAGCTCGGGCCGCGTCACCGGGGGCTTTCCGACGTGGTCGATCACGAACCGCACCTCCGGATGCGCCCCGATCACCTCGGCGACCGCCGCCAGCTGCTCCCAGCGCACGCACACGTCGAAGGTGAGGTCACGCTCGCCGAGCACGCGCAATCCCCTCGCCGTCTCCGGGGAACGCAGCAGATCCTCGGGCTGGTCCTGCCACAGGCGGCGGATCCCCGTCACACCCGGGAGGTCCGCGAGCTCATCGAGGTCGCTTTCGAGGTGCGCGGACTCGATCTGCGCGAACGCGACGATCGAGGCCGGACCGTCGACCCCGAGACCGGCGACCCATCGCGCCTCGCCGCGACCGGGGTCGGAACGACAGTCCGCCTCGACGAAGACGTACGGGATCGACCCGTCGCGCTGCAGGTCCTGCGGGAGGAACACCCTCGGGAGCTCCGGGGCGTCGTCGAGCCACGGGTAGCTCAGCTGAGCCGTGTTCCAGACATGGGCATGGGCGTCGATGGTCATGCATCCTCGACGAGCACGGACAGGGCGCGCGTCTGACCCGCGGGGTGGACGCCACGGCGAACGACCTGCGGCTGCTGCGCCGGCTCGTCGACGACAGCGCCTTCCCGGAGCCAACCTCGACTCGATCGGCCTCGTGGACTCACTGTCCTACTGGACGTTCACCGACATCTTCGAGGAAGCCGGGGGCGGCCAGCTCCCGTTCCACGGCGGGTTCGGGATGCTCACCTACCACGGCGTCCCCAAACCGACCTATCACGGCTACCGGTTCCTCGGCGACGAGCTGCTCGCGCGCAACGGAGAAGGCGCGATCACCCGCGACAGCGCCGGCGGTGCGATCTCGGCCCTGCTCTACAACTACCCCGCCGAGGTCACCCAGACCGTCCCGGCGTCGTTCGACATGCGTGAGAACGCGGACCGGACCTTGGCCACCGGAGCGGCACGGTCCACGACCGTGCGTGTCTCGGGGGTGGCAGCGGGCACCCGCTTCCGCGTCGAGCTGCTCTCCCCCGAATCCGGCAACGCGATCGCCCGGTGGCACGAGCTCGGCTCTCCGGTGAACCCGTCCCGCGATGACATCGCGTCCATCCGCGAGGCGGCGATGGATCTGCGCACGTGGGAAGTCGAAGCCGGGGAGGACGGACTCGACACCGCGATCGACCTGCCGGCGTGGGCCGTCGCCCTGGTCACGCAGATCGGGTGAGCCACACCCGGCGGCCGGATCAGTCGCGTCGTTGCCTCGGGGTGGAGATCGGCTCGGTCGGCGGGGCGCCGTATCGGAAGGTCGGCACGCCCCAGCCGAGGAAGAGGGTGCCCAGCCGGATGGTGAGGATGATGACGATCGGCACCCAGAAGACGACGATCTTGTCCAGGTCGAACTCGAGCAGGAGCACATAGACCCCGGCACCGACGAGTGCGGCGGTCGCGTAGAACTGGCCGCTGCGGAACACATCCGGCACGTCGTTGGCCAAGACGTCGCGGATGATGCCGCCGCCGACGCCCGAGATCACGCCGATGATGGCGGCGGCGACGCTGTCGGCGCCGGCGGCGATCGCGACGTTCGTGCCGACGACGACGAACAACGCCATCCCCGCGGCGTCACTGACCTGCACGATCTGGTAGCGGTGCAACAGGTCGAGCGCCCGCGTGCGGGTGAGAGGCACCACGATGAGCGCGGTCACCGCTCCGACCAGCAGGAACGTCGGGTTGTCGACCCAGAACACGGGGAGTTCGCCCAGCAGGAGGTCACGCATCGTGCCCCCACCGACGGCGACGATGCATGCGAGCACGACGACGCCGACGAGATCCATCTTCTTGCGCCCTGCCGCGACGGCACCCGAGATGGCGAACGCGACGGAACCTGCGTATTCCATCACGATCTGGATGACCCCCAGAGCCGAGGAGATCGGATCACCGTTCACACTCATATCTCCACTGTGGCGCACCAGGGGGCCGGCGACGAGTACCGCCGATCAGCCGCGTCCGCGTAGGGTGTCGTGCATGGGCACCATCTACTACGGCGGTTCCGCCACCCCCATCCACATCGAGGACCGCGCCCTGGCGCACCTGAAGGTCGTGATCGCCACCAAGCTCCGCCGCAACGAGAGCTTCACGGTCTCCTGGCAGCACCCCGAAGGTGAGCCCGAGGGCCGCAGCACCCTGTGGCTGCACCCCTCCATCCCACTGCGGTTCGTCTTCGACGACGCCGAGCCTCCGCAGTTGAGCCGGCAGTGGATCGAAGACCTCGCGAACTCGGCGAACTCGTCCGGCGGTATCCAGATGATCTCCGAAGAGGTGACCGTCTCGGAGTGACTCCGCCGACGGTCAGGCGCGCGGCGGGTTCGCGTCGGTGACCGGCGCCTCGTCCTCGGGCGGCTCCGGGACGATCCACAGACCGTTCGGGCCGCTGGCGGTCTGCATCAGCTCTTCGACCCACAGCCGGTTGATCCGGGGCTGACGGCTGCCGAAGAAGTGGAACTGCATCGCCACCGACGGGTGCATCCAGAAGCTGCGGCGCCCGCTGCCGTCGCCGACCTCGACGTCGAACATGAACGACTCGGCGCGACGCAGCTTGTTCATCACGACGATGCGCAGGTGAGCGAGCACCCGGTCTTCGATGTCGACCGACGTTGAGGAGTTGTCGTAGATGAAGCGACCCATGACCGCGAGCCTACCCGCTCAGAACGGCCAGACGAGCGGCACGTAGAGGACGGCGAAGGCGATGAACAGGGCCGACAGCGGCAGGCCGAGCCGCCAGTAGTCGCCGAAGCGATATCCCCCCGGCTCCATCACCATGAGGTTGGCGGGTGTCGCGATCGGCGTGAGGAACGCCGCCGCCCCGGCCACGGTGAGCGCCATCATGAACGGCATGACCGACAGATCGAGGGTGCCTGCGATCGAGACCGCGATGGGCGCCACGATCAGCACGGTCGCGGCGTTGCTGATCAGCTGACTGAGCACGAGGGTCAGAAGGCACAGGGCCAGCAGGACCAGGTGGGCGCCGGCCCCGTCCATCGCGCCGAGCACCCAGCCGGCGACGAGGTCGGCGGTACCGGTCTGGATGAACGCCGTCGACAGCGGGATCATGCCGGCGATCAGCACGATCGTCGTCCACGAGATCGACTGGAACGCCTGCGGGACGCTGATCGCGCGCGAGACCACGAGGGCGAGAGCGGCCAGCAGCGCGGCCGCCGCGGCGGGGACGATTCCGGTCGCGAGCAAGACGATCATCGCGGCGAGGATGACGATCGCGCGCTTGGCACCACGTCCCAGCGGCACCGAGCGCCGCAACTGCGCCGGCGCATCCACCGGGAGCATCCCGCCCGAGGCGGTGCGTACCGTGAGCGCATCCCACGTGCCCTGCAACAGCAGCGCGTCACCGGCCTGCACGACGATGTCGCCGGTCTTCAGCACCTGCTCGCCCCGCCGCGCAGCCAACACGATCAGGTCACCGTCGGGGGTCGTCATCCCCGGCGCCACCGTCGTGCCGATCAGCGGCGACCGCGGGGCGATGACGACCTCGGTGACCCCCGACGCCGGTCCCAGGAGTGTTCCGGTGTCGAGGGAGACTTCGTACTGCTCACGCAACACCCGTGCGTGCCGCGCGAGATCGGTGGGCAGCCTGACTGCTTCCCGCGCGGGCAACAACGGCTTGCCGATCAGGATGATCACCGCCACGGAGGCGATCACGAGCGGGATGCCCACCAGGGCGAACTCGAAGTAGCCGAACGCACGTCCACCGTTCTCGGCGGCGACATCGGAGACGATGATGTTCACCGGCGTTCCGGTGAGGGCCAGCAACGACCCCGCGCTGGCCATGAAGGCCAACGGCATGAGCAGTTGCGAGGGCGGTAGTCCGGCGCGCGCGGCGACCACCACGACCAGGGGCACCAACGCCGCGACGGCGCCGTTGATGCTGATGACCGCGGATGCGATCGCGACCACGAGGCCGATCGCGAGGATCAGCCGTACCCGACCGGTGCCCGCCCGCGTGATGACCTGCTTGCCGGCCCACGCCGTCACGCCGGTGGCGTCGAGGGCCTCGCTCACGACGAACAGTCCTGCGATGAACAACACCGTGGGATCGCCGAACCCGGCGAGCGCCTCGGGGAGGGTGAGGACCCCGGTGAAGAACAGCGACAGGGAGACGCCGACGGCGATCACCGCGATCGGCACACGATTGCTGACGAACGCGACGACGGCGAGCGCGAGGATGATCAGCGTGGCGGATACGGGGTCCACCACGCCAGCCTAGCGATCGGGCCGCGTCGATGACCGATTAATTCATAGACTATGGTCTATATATGACCTCCGCGCGTCGAGCCGACACTCTCAGGTCCCTCGTGGGCGAATTCACCGGCAGCGCCGGGCTCGCAGCCGTCGTCCTCGGATCGGGGATGGCTGCGCAAGCGCTCTCGCCGGCCGACGTCGGCTTGCAGCTCTTCGAGAACGCGTTCGCCACCGCTCTCGGTCTCGCCGTTCTGATCGCGGTGTTCGCGCCGGTCTCCGGGGCACACTTCAACCCCGTCGTCACCCTCGCCGACGCGGTGCTGCATGGTCGCCCGGTTCGCAGCGTCCTCACCTACATCCCCGCACAGATCCTCGGGTGTATCACCGGCGCCGTCGTCGCGAACCTGATGTTCGACCTGCCCGCGGTGTCGTGGGCGACGACCGACCGGGCGACCTGGGCGACGCTGTTCGCCGAGGTCGTCGCCACCGCCGGACTGCTTACGGTCATCTTCGGCCTGGTCCGCACCGGGCGCTCACACCTCGCCGCTCCGGCCGTCGGCGCCTACATCGGTGCCGCCTACTTCTTCACGTCGTCGACGAGCTTCGCGAACCCCGCGATCACGATCGGTCGCGCCTTCTCCGACACTTTCGCCGGCATCGCACCGAGCTCCGTTCTGCCCTTCATCGGGGCACAGCTCGTGGGTGCAGCTCTCGCGTGGGCCTTCATCCGGTTCGTGTTCCCGCGCACCGACGTCGCATCGATTCCGACGGCGTAGCGCATCCGCGCGCGCTTCGCAGGGGGTTGACCTGCGTGGCCACACCCTCGCGAGACTGGTGACATGTCACAGGTGCGCGCGAGACTGCGAGCGGGGCGCGAGCATGCGCTCAACCGCGATCGACTGTTGCTCGCGGCCAAGACCGCCGCGGCCGCGGCGATCGCGTGGCTGATCGTCCCCCTTCTCCCGTTCGTCAACAACGAGTACTCCTACTACGCCCCGTTCGGCGTGCTGGTCGTCATGTATCCGACGGTGGCCGCGACAGCGCGGACCGGCGGGCAGACGCTGCTCGGTCTGGCCATCGGGATCGGTCTCGGTGTCGGCGCCCTCGGCGCGACGGAGCTCTCCGACATCCCGCCCGTCATCCCTCTGGCCATCGTCGTCGGGGTGGGCGTTTTACTCGGGGGGATCCACCGGCTCGGTGCGGGACGCGACATCCTCGCGGTCGCCGCGGTGTTCGTGCTGCTGCTCGCGGGACAGGCCGGAGCCGACGACTACCCGCTGTCCTACCTCGTGACGATGGGGGTCGGCATCGTCGTGGGACTCGTGGTGAACCTCGTCATCGTTCCGCCGCTCTACTTCCAGCGGGCCAGCGGAAAGCTCAACGCTCTCCGAGACGCCACCGGCGACGTGCTCGACACCTTCGCCGACCATGTCGACGACCCCGACCCCGCGCAGGTCGACACCGCCCGGGCGGATCTCGACGACCTGACCGCAGAGGTCCGCCGCGAAGTCACCGAAGCAGACGAGTCCGGGCGCGCGAACCCCCGCGGTCGCCGCCATCGCCAGGAACAGAAGGACAACGCCCGACGAATGGCGTCGATGGACCTCGCCGTGGCCGCGACGCGAGACCTCGCCGAAGTCGTCGCCGGCAGGGATCCGGCGGTGCTGGACGATATGACCGAGGACGCGAAGGCCCGATTCGCCGAAGCGATCCGCGCGTGCGCCGACCTGACGAGGACACCGATCGACGATGACGCGCTCGACGAGCGACTCACCGCGGCGCACGACGCACTGGGAAGGTATGCGAACGCCCTTCCGTCGGCGTCGGTCACGAGTTCGACAAAGGCCCATCGCATCGAACCGGCGATCTTCCTGCGCCGCCTCGTGGACGCGTCCACCCCCTTCGCCTCAGCGGAACCGGACGCCGCCGCAGACGACGCGCAGGACGACGCCCACAGCGAAGACGACACCCCGGCGCGGTAGCGGAGCGGCTCCGGGGCCACTCACCGCCCCTCGATGCGATCGTCGTCCAGCGCGGAGCCGTCGCCCCAACTGTCGGCGGCGATCACGCTCAGCCCCCCGTTGCTTTCGAGGACGACCACCGCGATCCGCGACAGGTCGCCGCGACCGGTCTGGCGCACCGCCTGCCGCACGTCCGCCTCCGACAGGCGCGTGCGTCGCAAGGCGTCCACGTCGAACCGGCCGTCTTTCAACAGCACCGTCGGTGACGCGGTCGTCAGCCGACGCGCTCCCCGCCGACGTGCCGCGACGAACGCGACCACGACCTGCAGCAGCAACAGCAGGAGCAGGGCCACGACCCCCTCCGCGAAGGACACATCCGCCGACAGGAGGATCGTCGCAAGCGTCGACCCGAGGGCGACGGTGACGACGAAGTCGAAGGCGTTCAACTGGGCGAGGGCGCGTTTGCCGGACAACCGGATCGAGATGACCAGTACGGCGTAGGACGCCACGCCCACCAAGACCACCCGGAGAAGATCTGACCACGTGTCGAACCACATGCCCGGAACCCTAGGACCCGCCGGTGAGACGCGGGGAGGGGCTTGCGTCGAGCCCGGGAAGGAGGTGTCATGCCCCCGGGCCGGGCCCTCACGATCACACGACCGCGATGACCACCCCGCCGACGGCTCCGACCAGGACGACGATCCACGGCGGTGTCTTGAAGGCGGCCAACAGCACGAAACACACCAGCGCGAGGGAGAACGTCGCCGGACCGACCACGGCCGATGTGAATACGGGGTCATAGAGCGCGGCACCCAGGATCCCGACCACCGCGGCGTTCGCACCGGCCATCGCCGCGCGCGCCCCGGGCCGACCGCGCAATCCGTTCCAGAACGGCAGGACACCGGTCAGAAGCAGGAAGCCCGGCAGGAAGACCGCGAGCAGGGCGATCACCCCGCCGGCGACACCGCCGGGTCCGACGGAGGAGGCCGCGCCGAGGTACCCGGCGAACGTGAACAGCGGGCCCGGCATGGCCTGCGCGAGCCCGTAACCGGCGAGGAACCCGTCGGCACCGACCCACCCGGAGGCGACCGTCTCGGCCTCCAGCAGGGGGAGCACGACGTGGCCGCCACCGAAGACGAGTGCGCCTGCGCGGTAGAACGCGTCGATGAGGCTCACAACACCCGACCCGGTCGCCGCGACCAACAGCGGCAGACCGATCAACAGCACGACGAACACCGCGAGGCACACGATCCCCACCGTGCGTGAGACGGGGAACGCGAGCCCGGTCGCGCTCTCGCCCCCCACCGAACGGCACAGCCACAGACCCAGCAGCGCCCCGACCACGATCGCGCCGACCTGCGCCACCGAACCGCTCCCCAGCACGACGAGCACCGCCGCGCCGGCCGCGATCCCGGCCCGCTGCCGGTCAGGGGTCAGAGTGCGCGCCATCCCCCACACCGCGTGGGCGACCACCGCGACCGCGACGACCTTCAGCCCGTCGACGATGCCGGCACCCACGGACCCGCCGAGGGATGAGCCGACGAACGCGAACGCGATCATCAGCGCGGCGGAGGGCAGCGTGAAAGCGAGGAAGGCCGCGATCGCTCCGCCGGCGCCGGCCCGCAGCATCCCCAGGGCGAAGCCGACCTGGCTGGATGCCGGGCCCGGGAGGAACTGTGAGAGCGCGACGAGGTCGGCATAGCCGCGATCGTCGATCCAGCGGCGGCGGGTGACCAGTTCATCGCGGAAGTAGCCGAGGTGCGCCACGGGGCCGCCGAAGCTCATCAGTCCGAGTTTGAGGAAGGCGAGGAAGACCTCTCCCACCGATCCGCGAGGACGGTCGTCGTCGTCGGATGAAGGGTCGGGTGCGCTCGCAAGGGGCCCGTCGGTCGACACGGTGACACGCTACCGTTGCCGAGGAGAGGAAGGTGGTCAGCGATGGCAGGGCGACTCGTACAACTCCCCGGAGGCCGCGCGGTCGGGGTCACCGGCTTCGGCGATGCTCTCGCACAGCGCACGGTGGTGATGTGCCATCCCATGCCGGGCGGGAGCGGCTTCGATCCCGACCCGACCGTCTCCACCCATTGGGGTGCGCGCGTGGTCGGACTGGATCGCCCCGGCTACGGCGCATCCGACGCGTGGCGAGACGGGGAGCGTCCCTCCTTCGCGACCCACGCCGATGACATCGCGGTCTACCTCTCGGAGATCGAAAGCAGCACCTCCCGCATCGCAGGCTGGGAGATCGGCCCGTTCGGGGCGGTGGGATGGGGTCTCGGCGGATACGCCGCCCTCGCACTGGCCGCGCGCCACCCGCACCTGATCGATCGCGTGGCCCTCATCGACGTCCCGTCGCCGGCCCGCCTCTCCGACACCGACGATCCGACTCCCCCGTTCGGCGTGACAGATCTCGGCATCTCCCCCGCCGAGCACGCCTTCGAGTCGACCGCGGTGGGACGGCGGTTGCGGCGGATGCTCGACGCCGCGGCCACGCAGGGCGCGACCGGCGTGCTCGCAGACCGCGAGGCGGCAGCCGACCGCGACTGGCGCGACCGTCTGCGCGAGATCCGGGCCGACGTCTTGCTCGTCTACGGTGATCAGCACCCGACCGTCAGCTCCCACCTCGACGGCCGCCGTCTGCGGCGACAGATCCCCGGCGCGCGTCTCGCACGTGTCGACCGGGGTACCGGCCTGTCGATCTCGACCCACTGGCCGAGCATCCTGAACCATGTCGCCCCGCACCACGGCGGGGTGTCGGAGCGGCTGCGCGCCTGACCCCACCGGGCATCCGCGCGAATCCACCCCTTTGGCCCCAACCATGTCTTCCCGGCGCATGGACGGGGTGGTCTCGTCGAGATCGGGTGGTCTCGCGGCAGCCCGGATGGTCGCGCCCCGTCGGTAGGATTCCGAGGGTGGAGCATGAGGACACCGATGTGAACGCCACACCCGACGACGGCGCGGACGACAGCACCGGCGCGGGTGCGTGCGGTCCGGGATGCACCTGCGCCCCCGGGCGGACCGGTTTCGTGACACTGGAGACGTCGCGGCCCCCGACAGCCGGCGAGATCCGACCCGACACCGGCGCCCACGCGGTCGAGCAGGTGAAGATCCCGTCGGGCACGTTCGCGATGGGCGACTCCTCCGGCGACCGCAATCCCGGCGACGGGGAGGTGCCGGTGCACCAGGTCGCCCTGGACGCCTTCTCGATCGACGCCACGAGCGTGACCAACGACGATTTCGCCCGTTTCATCGACGCCACCGGCTACGCCACCGACGCCGAGACCTTCGGTTTCTCCGCCGTGTTCCACCTCGCCCTCGCGGCGCCCGACGAAGACGTCATGGGGCGCGCATCCGGCACCCCGTGGTGGCTCGGCGTGAAGGGGGCGGACTGGCGGCACCCCGGCGGGCGCGACAGCTCCGTCGACGGCCTCGGCGACCACCCGGTCGTGCACGTGTCGTACCACGACGCGCTGGCCTACTGCGCGTGGGCCGGACGCCGCCTCCCCACCGAAGCGGAGTGGGAGTACGCCTCACGCGGCGGCCTCGACCGCGCCAAGTACCCCTGGGGAGACGACGAGCCGGACACGGGCGGCGCGTGGCGCACCAATATCTGGCAGGGCGTCTTCCCGCGGGAGAACACCCTCGACGACGGGTTCCTGACCACCGCACCCGTCCGCACCTTCTCCCCCAACGGATGCGGCCTGTGGCAGACGGTCGGAAACGTGTGGGAGTGGTGTGCGGACTGGTGGGACCCCGGCTACTACGCCGCCTCGCCCGCCTCGAACCCCCTCGGCCCGGACCGCGGAAACGCGCGTGTGCTGCGCGGGGGGAGCTTCCTCTGCCACATCTCCTATTGCAACCGGTACCGCAATTCGGCCCGGTCGCAGAACACCCCAGACTCCTCGATGGGAAACGCCGGCTTCCGCACGGTCTCCCTCGCCGCAGCGTGACCGGGCCGATCTCGCCTTCGGCGCACCGGCCGCGCCGGCGCGACGTGCTCTCCTGGATCGCGGTCGTCCTGGCCGCGGTCGCCGTTGCGGTGGTCGCGTGGGTGTGCCTCACGGCGTGGGGAGCGGTCGTCCACGGCAACCCGGCATACGCGCTCGTGCTCGGGGCGACGACGCTCCTGGCGATCGTCGGAATCGCCCTCGCCCTCCGCGGCGCCCGGGCCGCGAAGCCGCTCCGCGTGGCCGGACGCGTCGCCCTTCTGGTCGCCGCGGCAGCAGGCGTCGCCGTGGTGGTCTGGTTGCGCCCCTACCCGGCCGTCGAACCGGCGCTCACGGCGATGCGCACCGACGCCTCGGTGAGGGTCACCGAGTCCCCCGATCGGATCGTGTTCCGCCCGGGCGGGGAGGTGTCCTCGACCGCGGTGTTCTTCCAGCCGGGGGCCCTCGTCGACGCACGCGCGTACGCCGCCGTCCTGCGACCGCTCGCCGAGCGGGGCCATCCGGTCGTGATCGCCAAGCAGCCGCTGGGAATCGCCTTCCTCGCCCCGGGCGCGTTCGATGGAGCCCGCGACACGGTACCCGACGCCGCCGACTGGGTCGTCGGCGGGCATTCCCTCGGCGGCACGGTCGCGTCGATGCAGGCCGACGAGAACGACGGCACCGCGGCCGCACCCGTCACCGGGCTCCTCCTGTACGCGTCGTACCCGACAGACGACATCAGCGCGTCCCTCACCGCACGCGTACTGTCGATCTCGGGTACCGAAGACGGCCTGGCGACCCCGGAGAAAATCGACGAGTCCGCCGCGACACTGCCCACCGACACCGAATTCCTCGTGCTGGAGGGCGTCTCGCACGCCCAGTTCGGCGCGTACGGCCCCCAGGCCGGAGACGGCACCCCGGAGGTCTCCGACGACGTCGCGCGGCACGAGATCTCCGAGGCCAGCCGACTGTTCCTCGACTCCCTCACCACCGACTGAACGACCGCTCGGGAATGTTCCCGGTCGTGCGTACGCTGGAGCAAAGAAGCCCCGCAACCGACAGAGAGGCGGCTTCCATGGCCACGCAGACCGTCACGATGGACTCCTTCCGCGAGACCATCACAGACAACGACATCGTCCTCCTCGATTTCTGGGCGGAATGGTGCGGACCGTGCCGTTCGTTCGCTCCGGTGTTCGAGAAGGCGTCGGAGGAGCACTCCGACGTCGTCTTCGGCAAGATCGACACCGAGGACCAGCGCGAGCTCGCCGGTGGGTTCGGCATCACCTCGATCCCCACCCTCGCCGCCTTCCGCGAGGGCATCCTCGTGTTCTCCCAGCCCGGAGCACTCCCGGCACCCGCCCTTGAGCAGGTCATCACCGCCGTGAAGGGCCTCGACATGGACGACGTGCGCAAGCAGATCGCCGAGCAGCAGGCGCAGTCCAGCGAAGACGCATCGGCATGACCCCCAGGGTGACAGGCGGGTGACGCGCGGGATGAACTGAGCCGCGCGGCGCCGGCGCGCCCCCCACGGCCCGATCAAGATGGACTCCGATCTCGCTGCACCCTTTCGACCCTGGAGGCGCCCCTTGGCCACACACACCACCGCGACCCCGGAACGTTCGACCGGCGCACGTGCCGCTCGGGGCTTCGGAGGGGTGCTCGCCGTCGTCATCGGCATCTTGATCCTCCTCTGGCCCGAGCGCACCGCCTCGGTGGCCACAGCACTGATCGCCGTGTACGCGATCGGCGCCGGGGTCGTCTATGCCGCGGTGGGGCTGTTCGCGAAGGATCAGAAGACGCGCTCGCGGGTCGGGCGTATCTCGGCGGCGGTGGTCTTCCTCATCGTGGGGATCCTGGCATTGCTCAACCTCGGCCAGACGACGGCGTGGTTGGCGGTCTTCCTCGGTGTCGCGGTCGGCGTGATCTGGATCGTCGAAGGCATCCTCACGCTGGCGACGCTGCGCGAGTCCGAGCACAAGGCCCTCTCGATCGCGTTCGCCGTGGTCGCGCTGGTGGCGGGAGCGGTGCTCGTGGCCTCCCCCGTCTGGGGGATCGCCGTTCTGTGGTGGCTGCTCGGCGCCTCGCTGATCGTCCTCGGAGCGATGAACGCGCTACGCGCACTGCGGACGCGCCGCGACCGCTGAGGTCAGGCGCCGACGCGCCGGTCCGCGCCCACGACCCCCTCTTCGTGAGCCTGTTCGCGCAACGCACGGAACAAGGACGACAGCGAACCGAACCCGACCGCCGCGGCGATTTCCACGGAGGGCATGTGCGGGTTCCCCCGCCGCATGGCCATTGCGGCACGGCCTCGTTGCGCCCTGATCTCGGCGACGACGGTCGTGTCCTCCTCGGCGAACGCGGCCTGAAGGCTGCGCGCGGAGACCCCGAGGTCGCGGGCCAGTGTCGTGACGGTCAGCCGCTGGTCCTGGTACTGGCTCATGATGGCGCGCATCGCGCGCGAGAACAGGCTGATCTCCCTCGAGTGCCCCTCGGTGATCAGCCGCACGAGAGCGCGGGCGACCTCCGCCGAAGCGGCCTGCAGCGGACCGGCGGCGGTCTCACCGGGGATCCGGGCGGCGCTCAGTGACGTCACGAACGCCACCAGCGGACGAAGCGCCTCATCGGGAAGGGCCTCGCTGACCCGGGGCGCGTGGTCGGGAAGATTGAGTTCGGTCACCATGGTCGCCGGCAGGCTGAGATACAGGATCCGATTGCGCTCGCCCGTCAGTTCGAACCGCACCGGGGTGTCCCCGGGCGGCACGAGGGTCAGCCCCGGCTCTCGCGTCCACACCGCGCCCTCGGCATGCGTGGACACGATGCCCTCGAGGCACACCACCGCGGCGGCCCGTTGCCAGGACAACCTGTCCCGCGGCCAATCGACCACCGCGCGGGGGGCCGTCACGTGCGCGAAGGTGATGTCCGGGAACCGCGTCATCGCCGCGCGGAAGACGCCGTCGGTGGGGACCTCCACGATGCGCAGATTGGCGGCCTGCAAGTAGGTGCCGAACGCGTCGTGGCGGGCTGTCTCGCTCGCCGGAACCTCGAATTCGACGCTGTCGACCGGACCCATCTCCTGCCAAAGCAGGTTGCGTGTCGGCATCGGTCCTCCTGATCGACCCACGTCGATATCGTTAACCTTCATCATGTCAGCGCCAGCCGCCGCGCGCTCACGAGCCGGCGCCTGCTCGCGAGGTGGCAGGTTTCGCCCCCTCGGCACGGGAAAGCGCGAAGACCCCCGTGACGGCGACCGAGCCGGCGCCCGCGAAGGCGAGCGCAGCCCACCACGGCGCGCCGCTCGCCTCCCCCAGGATGGTTATCCCCAGCAGCACCGCCACGGCGGGGTCGATCACGGTGAGGCCCGCCACGACCACCTCGGCCCGATTGCTCGCGTGCGCACGCTGGACGAAGTAAATCGACAAGCCTCCCGCGACGACGATCCCGACGAGACAGGCGAGGGTGAGCACGTCCGCACCGGTGAACGCGAAGTGGCCGGCAGACAGGATGGTCTGCACGCGCAGGATGACCGTCTTCCCCAGCGTCGCGACGAACGCCGAGTAGACCCCTCCGAGGATCACCCAGGTCAACGCGGGAAGGCGTCGACCATGCGAGGCCACCACGAACACCGCGGTCACCACCAGGGCCCCACCGAGGGTGGACAGGATCGCGATGAGCTGCCGGTCGGTGATCGCGTGTTGTGTGCTGACCAGCGCGGCGACGACCACGAAGAGCGCGACCCCACCCGCACTGAGCCCGATCGCCCGGAGCACCGCACCGGAGGGCGCCTGCCTGGTGGCCCAGGCGGTGAGCAGTGTCGTGAACACCAGCGCCGTGACACCGACCGGCTGCACCACGATCAGGGGTGCGAACGCGAGGGATCCCATCTGCAACAGGATCGACAAGAAGAGCAGGACACCACCGGCCAGCCACCACCGGTTGCGCAGCAGGTGCAGCACCCTGCTCCCACCCGCGGCTTCCACCCGCGTCTGCATCCGACGCACACCGCGCCCCTGCAGGAGGTTGCCGACGGCCAGAGCCAATGCCGAGGCCAACGCCAATGCGATCCCCGCGACGGGGAGAGAGGTGATGTCCATCGGTCACTTCCTGAGAGAGGTGCGCGTCATTCCGCACCGTCGAGGTGGAGTTTCACGCTGATCTCGTACGCGTCGAGCTCGTCGCGCACGTAGCGCAGCGAGGGGGTGCTGTACCGGCCGCTGCGGGCCAGCGTGCGCAGTTCCGCACGCATCGTGCGGATGAGCGCGAGCTCCAGGTCGAGACCTTCCGTAACCGCGGGTCCACGCGCGTCCGCGCGCAACGTGCGGAACAGATGGGACCTGGACAACACGGTGGCCGCATCCCGGTCGTCGGGGATCGCGATACGCCCCTCCTCCAACGCGTGGGCGGTGAGTCGGCGCAGGTCGCCGTCGATCGCGCGGATCTCCTCCCGCGAGGGCCCCTCGCGGCCCTGACCGCGGAGGCCGAGCATCTTCACGACGAGGCCGAGCGTCCCGCCCTGGACGGCGAGGCTGCCGGCCGCGACGATGAAGGCCACGAGCACGAGCAGGTCGCGCTCGGGCGTGTCCGCCGGGAGCGTCTGCGCCGCGGCGAGGGTCACCACGCCGCGCATGCCCGCCCACACGATGACCGTGCTGTGTCTCCAGGTCAGCGGAGAGGACTCGAAGTAGTCGCTGTCGGCGCGCGCGCGCCGTGCGTCGGGGCGTCCACGGGCTCTCCGCTCCCCTTCGGCGGCAGTCAGTCGGCGCCGCACCGACCGGGTGAGGATCGCGTTGCGGACGCTGACCATCGGGAACACGTAAGCGGCGCGCGCGACCATCACCACCGCGAACGCGAGTGCGGCGATGCCCACCGCACGACCGAGCCCCTCGTCGGCGGCGATGTTGCGTTCGATGATCCCCCACAGCTGGAGCCCCATCGCCAGGAAGACGACCCCCTCGAGCACGAATTCCACCGTGCTCCAGTTGAGCTTGTCCGAGATGCGCTGTTCGGGCGTGAGCCAACGCGCCGCCCCCTGCCCGCACACGAGCCCGGCAGCGACGGCGGCCACCAGGCCGGAGCCGCCCAGGTACTCGGTGGGGAGATACGCCAGATACGGGATGGTGAACCCGAGCGCAGTGTTGGCCGTGGCGCTGCGCGTCCACGCGCGGAGCCGCAGCGCGACCAACCCCACCAGACCTCCCACCACGACGGCGGAGAGCACCGCCCAGATGAACGAACCGACCGTCGTGATCACCGAGAACCCGGCGGCGGTCGCCGCGATCGCGGTGCGGAGGGTGACCAACGCGGTCGCGTCGTTGAGCAGGCTCTCACCTTCGAGGATGGTCACCACCCGGCGAGGCACGCCCAAGCTCTTCACGATCGTGGTCGCGACGGCGTCGGTCGGGCTGAGGATCGCCCCCAGTGCGACCGCCAGGGGGAACCCGAGCCCGGGGATCGCCCACGCCAGCGCGAGGCCGAGCAGGAGGGAGGAAACGATGACGAGGACGACGGAGAGACCACCGATCGCTCCCGCGTCGCGCGTGAACTCCCGGGCCGGCGCCGCCACCGCGGCCGAGTAGAGCAACGGCGGCAAGATGCCCACGAGGATGATCTCGGGGGCGATCGACACCGCCGGCATGGCGGGGACGAGACTGACGGCGACCCCGATCGCCATGATCACCAGGGGTCCGGCGACGCCGATACGGTTCGCGAACGCGTTGGCCAGGGTGACGACGATCACTGCCACGACGATCGCGGCGAGCAGTTGCACAGACACGGCTTCCGTCCTTCACATCGCGAGGTCGGCGCTGCCCGGCCTCACAGCCGGACCCGACGGGGGTCAGGACGCGGCATCGCCCGCCGCTCGGCGGTCACGGCTCCAGAACGGCAGCACGATGAACGAGGTCAGGAAGAAGCAGATCGCGCCGATGAAGGTGCCCCACGTGGCATACGCGGTGTTGACGAGGTCGCCGCCGGGCAGGACGTAGGCGCCGATGGCGGAGAACCCGAACGCCACACACCCGATGAAGTTGATCAGGACCGACCACCACTCCTTGTGGCGGAAATCCCAGTGCCGGGCGACGTGCGCGTAGGCGATGAACCCGACGACCCCGCTGACGAGGAACGCGACGGACCCGCCGGCGTCGGGCGCCCAGACGTACTTGTCTTGCGCGCCGACGCTCCTGGCGTACAGCGCCGCGGTGGTGCTGACGTTGAACATCAGTGTGCCGAAGCTCTGCGTCGACGCGGTCAACCACTCGGCCCGCACCATCCGGCCGGGATGGTACGAGACGGGGACACTGATCGGGCCGCTGAGGAAGACCTGGATGAGTCCCGCGCCGGTGAAGAACCAGGCGCCGATGAAGAAGAGAAGGTTCGAGCCGGCCGAGCCCAGGATCTCGCTGAGTCCGGGAGCGGACCCCAACGCGAAGAAGGTGGATCCGATCATGAAGCCCCAGCACTGTTTGTTCAGCGTCGGCACGAAGGCGCGGCGGGGCGTGCTGTGGGTCGGTGCACTCACGGACATAGGTGTCTTTCGGGATCGGCGGATGGGGGGAACACCGGAAAGGGTGGGGAGGGCAGCGCCCTCCCCACCCCGAGCACTCAGTGGTGGAAGTGCGATCCGGTCGACGCCTCGCGCGGGAGCGGCGCCTCGAGCGAGTCGAGGAACGCGACCTCGCCCTTGATGTCCGACAGGAGCGCCGAGGCCAGGTCGCGGCTCAGGCCGACCTTGACGACGATGCGCTGCAGCACCATGTCCGACATGTCGTCGGCCATGGGGTAGGCCGGCACCAGCCAGCCCTTCATCCGCAGCCGGTCGGCGAGGTCGTACAGCGACCAGTTGGCGGTGTGCCCCTCCTTGAGGACCCAGGCGAACACGGGGATCGTGTCGCCCTTGCTGACCAGCTCGAACGGACCCATCTTCCCGATCTCCGAGGAGAGGTACTGCGCGACATCGAGCGAGTTCTGCTGGACCTCGCGGTAGCCTTCACGGCCGAGACGGAGGAACTGGTAGTACTGCAGGAGGACCTGCGCACCGGGCCGCGAGAAGTTCAGCGCGAGGGTGGGCATGTCGCCGCCGAGATAGCTGACGTGGAAGATCATGCTCTCGGGCAGCACCTCGCGGTTGCGCCACACGACCCAGCCGACACCCGGGTAGACCAGTCCGTACTTGTGGCCGGAGGTGCTGATGGAGTTCACCCGGTCGAGACGGAAGTCCCAGTTCAGCTCGGGCTGGCAGAAGGGGGCGATCATCGCGCCGGAAGCACCGTCGACGTGGATCTTCACGTCGAGTCCGGTCTTCTCCTGGATCTCATCCAGCTTGGCTGCGATCGCCTCGACCGGCTCGTAGGCCCCGGTGAAGGTCTGGCCGAGGATGGCCACGACACCGATGGTGTTCTCGTCGACGTACTTCTCGAGGTCGTGGCCGTCGAGGACCATGTGGTCCGGGGTGACGGGCACGTACCGCGGTTCGACGTCCCAGTAGTTGCAGAACTTCTCCCACACGACCTGCACCGCGGCCGACATGATGAGGTTCGGCTTTTCGGTCGACTTGCCCTCGGCCTTGCGCTTCTCCTGCCACAGGCGCTTGAGAGCGAGTCCACCGAGCATGCAGGCCTCGGAGGAGCCGATCGTGGAGGTGCCGATGGTGTCGTTGACGTCCGGGACGTTCCACAGGTCGGCGAGCATGCGCCAGCAGCGGTCCTCGATGGCCGCGGTGGCGGGGTACTCGTCCTTGTCGATCATGTTCTTGTCGGCGGCTTCGAGGTACAGCTTTTTGGCCTCGTCGTCCATCCACGTGCCGACGAACGTCGCGAGGTTCAAGCGCGAGTTGCCGTCGAGGATCGCCTCGTCGTGGACGATCTGGTACGCGGTTTCGGGCAGGCTCGGCTGCTCCGGCATCGTGAACTTGTCGAATTCGGTCGCCTCGCCGGGGCGGACGAAGACGGGGTTGACCGAGAGAGTGGGGTCGAGGTTCGTCGTCTGGCGAGCCTTGGTCGTGTTGGAACTCACGGAGTCCTCCTAGTGTTTCGGCTTCGGTTTCGGTTTCGGACGCAGCGGCTGGAGGGCCACCACTGGGGGAGAGCACCGGATCGTGACTCGATGGGCGCGATGCGTCCGTTCGATGCGGCGTGCGGTGCCGGTGGCGGACGACGTCGGATCAGCGGTGCCGCTCTCGCGGTACGCCACGTCACGATGCCGTCGACCCGAGTGTGTCAGAGGTCGTTCTTGACGACCGCGCCTCCCTTGATGATCATCTTGAAGTTCGTGTCGGGGTCGCCGATCAGTGAGATGTCCTGGAGGGGGTCACCGTCGACGAGGATCATGTCGGCCCAGCCACCCTCGGCGATGACGCCGAGCTTGCCACCCCGGTACGTGTTGCGTTCACCGGCGAGCTCGAACAGCGCCGCGTTCCCCGACGTGAGCATCTTCAGCGCCTCGGCGTTCGAGTAGAACTCCCCGAGTCGCGCGGCCATCTCGCTCTGACGCGGCGCGGCCTGCGGCTCCAGCAGGAGGTCGGTTCCCCACGCGGTCTTCACCGAGTACTTTCTGGCCCACTCGTATACCTGGTTCGTCCCTTCGCAGATCTCGGTGTTCTTCGCGGCACGCACGGGGTCCGGGTAGTGGTGGTCCGCTTCGGCGAACGGCTGCATGGACAGCCATACACCCGCATCGGCGATGCGCTTGACGGTCTCCTCGTCGGCGAGGTGCCCGTGCTCGATCGAGGCGACACCCGCGTCGATCGCCCGTGCGATCCCAGCCGGCGTGTAGACGTGCGTGGCGACATAGGTGCCGTAATCCGAGGCGGCCTGGACGGCCGCTTTGATCTCATCCGGTGTGTACTGCAACGTGTTCAGCGGGTCGTACATCGACGCGGCGCCGCCGCCGAGTGTCAGCTTGATCTGGCTGGCCCCCTGGCGCAGCTGCTCGCGGACGGCGGCGAGGACGCGCGGCACCCCGTCGGCGACCCGGGTGAAGTGGATGTCCTCGGTGCGACTGGGCTTGCCGCCGAACTCCTCCGGGGTGTCGTACACGAAGGCGAAGTCGGCGTGACCGGATGTCTGCGAGATCATGGCTTGGCTGGGGAAGATGCGCGGCCCCTCGAACACGCCACGGTCGATGAGCGACTTCACCGGCGCGGTGTCGCCGCCCATGTCGCGCACGGTCGTGAAGCCGCGCAGGAGCATGCGCTTGGCTTCGGCGATCGTGTTGCCGTACAATGCCCCGGTCGGTCCTTGCAGGAACTCCACCATGCTGTTGGCGTTACCCATCAGGTGCACGTGCGCATCGCTGAGGCCGGGCATCAGGAAGCGCCCCTGAGCGTCGATCTCGATCGCGCCGTCCGAACCGGCCACCGGCGAGGAGGAGACCCCGACGATGTGCGAGCCTTCGACCAGGACGTCCATCCCGTCCTGCGCCCGGTCGCTCACTCCGTCGAAGACGCGGACGTTCCGCAGAATCATTCTTTGCGGCGTATGAGAGGTCATGTCGCCGACGCTATCTTCGACCCCCGGGGCGGATTCGAGTGACGACCGGCGAATTCACCCCGCCTCGCACCCGCGCCCTCATCACCGCCTCACCCGCGCATCATCCCCGCGTCATCCACCGCCGTCGCATCGCGGACCACGCGAGGGCATCACGAAGACCCCGACGTGCCGAGCACATCGGGGTCTCCGTGATCCTGCTCACTCGTCGCCGGGGGGTGCGAGAAGGTTCAAGCGTGCCGCGATCCGCACCGCGTCGTCCCGCTTGGAACACCCGAGCTTGCGGTACACCGACGCGAGCTGGGACTTCACGGTGTTAGGGGACACATGGAAGGTCGAGGCGATGTCGGCGGTCGTATCGTGCTCGGCAAGCGCGTTCAGCACTCGCAACTCGCCGGCGGTCAGCTCGGGGCGCTCCACCATCTCGGGATGCGTAAGCCCCCGCAGCGCGGCGCGGAAGTCCTCCCCCGCCTCCGGCGGGTCGGACACGGCGAGGTGCTCGACGAGCTGTCGGGGCATGCCCGCGAGGATCCGGCGAGAGGACGCGTCGCGGGAGAGGTGACGGATGCGGGTCGCCAGCTGGGGATGCACGCGGCCGTCCTGCGCGAACTCCGCCCAGGCCAGCAGCACGTTGGCCTCAGCGCGGTGACCGGGCCCCAGGTCGGTGTCGGCGAGCATCATCCGGAGCGCGTGCACCGCGTTGGCGAACCGCCCCTCCGCCAGGTGGAGCCTCACGCGCGCCAGGCCCGTCAAGGCCCCCGAGCCCGAGCTTCGGCGGGAGACGTCACTGGCCGCGGGCAGGTCCCCCAACGCGAGGGAGGTCTCGATGAGGCCGGCGGTTACGACGTCCGCGGCGAACGAGCCGTGCTGTGCCGGATGCGAATCCCGGGCCAGGCACAGCACCTCCAGCGCCTCGTGGGGGCGCTGTCGTGCGAGATGATCACGGACCCGCGCCAACAACGCGAACGACCACGACACCTCGATGCTGTCGGTGGGTTCCACCGTCTGCACCGTGAGCGCACCCTCGGCCGGGACATGTTCGACCTCCACGAGTGCCGCTGCGGCCGCCTCGGTCGCAGCGATCGCCGCCGCGTGCGGTGGTCCCGGTTCGGCGCACGCGCGTGCTTCGGCAAGGGTGCGCGACGCTTCGGCGCACGACCCCCGAGCGGCGTGCGACAGTGCCGCGCGGGCCAGCGCCAGGCGCACCGCGTCGGGTTGCCCGCACAGCGGCGCGAGCTGGCGCGCCGTCGCGAATTCCCGCAGGGCGCGCGTGGTGTCCCCGGCGCTGAGCAGGGTCACCCCGATCTGCAGGTGGTAGTACCACAGCGGCCCGTCGGGCCGCTCGCGGGACTCACTCGGCACCTTCAGGATGCGTTCCTCCAGGCGACGCGCGTAGATCAGGGCCGCGGCGACGTCTCCGCTGAAACGGAACGCGATCATCTGCACCACGGTGAGCATGTCGAGCTCGTCGGCGCTCATCGCGCGCGCGTCGTCCTGATAGATCAGCGGCTTGTAGGGGCGAGCGCCCCTTGCCAGCACCGGTGTCATCGGGTGGAGGACCCGCAGGACCGGATAACGCTCGAGAACGCTGCTGGGCAGCGCCTCGACGGCGAAGATGAGGCGTTTGTAGTGGAAGCTGAACAGTGGCCAGATGTTGGCGACCGCGGCGCGCGCGATCGCGTCGGGAGAGCCGGTCTGCAGGGCACGGTCGAGTTCGTCCCGCGCCTTCTGAGGGTCGTTGATGTTCACGGCCGCGTCAGGCACATTCTGCCGACTCCTTTCCGATCCGCGCGCACACCCCACAGCACGCTCGGAGGCTGACAGGTCGGGTTTCCCGGTCCCTCTTCCGGATGGTACTCATGGGTGCGTCGGCCCACCGGGAGAGTCCGTCGAACCCGCACCTTCTGCGGGATTTGACACCGCGCGTGCGGAATATGGAACCGAGACACGGCCGACCGGAACGGAAAGGTCGACTCATGACGGATGTGTGGAATCGCATACGAGGTGCGCTCGCGGGAGCGGGCGACCCTGGCGCAGACACACCCGATCAGTCGCTGGGTGTGGCGGGCATGCTCGGCAGGGTCGGGCCTGCTCTGCTGGCGTCATCGCGGGCGGTCAACGAGGTCGAGGTGACGCTTCGTAAACTCGCGCGACGGTATGGGCGGACCGACCTCCGGATCTTCGTGCTCCCCACCCTCATCCTCATCGAGGACGACTCGTCGCAGAGAGGGCGCACCGCGGTCTTCGCGGCCGACCAGGGTGCGCTCCGGTTGGATCAGGCCGGCGAGGTCGAGCACATCGTCCGGATCGCGATGGACGAGGCGACCCCGCCCGACGATGTGGTCCAGGCCGTCGATCGGATCATCGCCGGCCGACCGCGGTTCGGTGCCGTGCTCACCCTCATCGGGCACGTCCTGCTGACGATCGGTTTCGGGCTCGTGCTGAACCCGACCCTGACCGCGCTACCGGTGTACCTGGTGCTCGGCGTCGTCGTCGGGCTGATCGTGATGTTCGGGACGCGGGCCTCGACACTGGCCCTCCTCCTCCCGGTCCTGACGGCGTTCCTCGCCGCACTGCTGATCTCCGTCCTGGTCCGGCCGCTGGTCCACGACGACGTGCTCCGCCTGGTCGCCCCGTCGCTGGTGACCTTCCTCCCGGGGCTGACCCTCACGATCGCCGCGGTCGAGCTGACCTCGGGGCAGATCATGGCCGGCGCCAGCCGCCTGGTCTACGGCATCGCGCGGCTGGGTCTTCTCGCCTTCGGTTTGTTCGCGGGCATGTCCGTGGCCGGAGAACCCCATGCGTCCGCGTCCGCGGGGGACCAGCTGGGCGCATGGGCGCCGTGGGCCGGTATCGCCCTGGTGAGTCTCGGCTACTACCTTTACTCGTCCGCGCCCCGCGGTTCCCTGCTGTGGATCCTCTACGCCCTCGTGATCGCCTACTCCGCGCAGTTGCTGGGCAACCTGCTGCTCGGCGCACAACTGTCGGGACTGGTCGGGGCGGTGATCGCGGTCCCGATGATCTACCTGGCCGGTCGACTGCGCGGAGCACCGTCGACCGCGATCATGCTCACGTGCAGCTATTGGTTGCTCGTGCCCGGGGCGATGGGCTTCATCGGCGTGAGCGAGGCAGCCTCGGGCGCCGCCGGCGCCACGGCGACCATCCTGCAGACCTTCGGCTCACTCATCGCCATCGCGGTCGGGATGATGATCGGGGGAGCGGTCAGCCGCGACGTCGGCGCCATCGCGACGGGGCTGAAGAAGGAGAGAGCGACCACGGGGGCCGGCGCCGAGTAGGAGCCCTCTCAGATCGCGCGGCGGTCGTGCCAGATTCCGCAACGGGCATATAGTCGGCCGCCTCCTCGCCATAGGTTGGGTCGATGGTCGATGCCCCCGCACTCCCCGAAGAGTCGACGCCGATCCGGCTGTGGGGCCCGTTTCGCACGGGGCTGTCGGCCACGATCGGCGGACTGGTCGCGATCGGTCTGGGGGTGGCCGTCTCCCAGCTGAGCACCGTGCTCATCTACGTCGGTTTCGCGCTCTTCGCTGCACTCGGTCTCGACCCGGTCGTACGGTTCCTCCAGCGTCGGGGGATCAGTCGCGCGTGGTCGATCGTGGTCGTCTACTCGGGTTTCGCAGCCGTCGCCGTCGGGGTCCTCCTGCTCATCGTGCCCACGGTCGTCCGGCAGGTGGCGCAGGTCGTCGCCGATGCCCCCAAGACCCTGCATGCCTTCACCGAGACCGATTTCTACGCATGGTTGTCCTCGACCTTCGGATCCGAGTGGGGGACGTGGCTCAGCGACGCGCAGAGCTTCCTGACCGATCCGGCGAACCTGGCCTCGTTGGGACGCGGTGCACTCGATGTCGGCGTGGGCGTGGCCACCACGCTGTCGGGGCTGGTGATCGTCCTGGTCCTCAGCCTGTACTTTTTGGCGTCCCTCGACCGGATCAAGGCCGCCTTCGCGAGGGTGTTCCCCGCACGATCGCGAGACCAGGTGACCCGGATCACCGGTCAGGTGACCGATTCGGTCGGCAGCTACCTCGTCGGGATGGTGGTCCTCGCCGGGATCAACTCCGTCGTCGCGTTCACGCTGCACGTGGCCACGGGGCTCCCCTTCGCGGCGCTGCTGGGCGTGGCGGCGTTCTGCATCACCCTCATCCCCCTCGTCGGGTCGGTGCTGTACTGGGTCGTCGCCACCTCACTGGCCCTGTTCACCGGCTGGGTGCCGGCCCTGGTCTTCGGCGTGCTGTACCTCATCTACATGCAGGTCGAGGCCTACGTGCTCACGCCGCGCGTCATGAGTCGGGCGATCTCGGTCCCGGGTTCGCTGGTCGTCATCGGCGCCCTCGTCGGCGGGACGCTCCTGGGACTGCTCGGGGCGCTCATCGCCATTCCGGTCACCGCATCACTGCTCCTGCTGGTCACCCAGCTGGTGATCCCGCGACAGGACGCCAAGACCTCACCTCTCGAACCCCACCCCCGCGACACCGCACAATTCGACACCGCGCAGAAGGAGAACGCATGACCACGATCCCCGGCCTGTACAACTATCGCGACCTCGGCGGGCTGCCGACCACCGACGGGCGCACGACGCGACCAGGCGTCCTCGCCCGCTCCGAGTCGTTGTCGAGCCTCGACACGGCAGGGCTCTCCGCCCTCGCGGAGACCCCGGTCGGAGTGATCGCGGACTTCCGCACACCCGCCGAACAGCAAGCCGCCCCAGACAGGCTTCCCCCCGAGCGCCCCTTCACCGTCCTGAACCTGCCGCTACTGCAGGGCGCCATGGCCGACATGATGAAGACCATCGCCTCGGGCTCGGCCGCCGACGCCGCCACCGCACTACAGGAGCTCCCCACGCTGGACCAGCTCTACATCTCGATGCTCGACGGCGGGGCGGCCGTCTTCGCGCAGGCCGCCCGCCGCGTGGCCGCCTCCCACGACGACTCCCCGACCGGGGTGCTCGTGCACTGCACGGCCGGCAAGGACCGCACCGGCGTCGCGACGGCACTGATCCTCGAGACCGCCGGGGTGCAGCGCGACGCCACGATCGCCGACTACGCGCAGTCGCAGGAGAACCTCGCCGGGCCCTGGGCCGAGGCGATGATCCGTGAAGTCGAGGCGTTCGGCATCCCGATCACGCCGTCGCTGCGGACCATGCTCTGCGGGACCCCTCCGGCGGCCATCGAGCAGGCAATGGACTGGGTCGACGAACACGGTGGGGCCACCGCTTACCTCATGTCAGGCGGTCTGACCGAGCCGGAGGTCGAGGCGCTGCGCGCCCGCCTGGTCGCCTGAGCGGGCGGCTCCCCCTCACCCGGCGCCATCGCGTGGGCCGCGTTCGCGGCGACGAGACCGATCGCCGCGGTGAGGCGGGAGCCCCATCCGCCGCGCGGGGTGACAGCGGCCGGCGGGTGATGTTCCTCGATCGCGGTCGCCACGGAGGCCAACGCCCTTCCCGCGCGCTGCGCGTGCGCCGCAGCGCGCGCCGACCCGTATCCCCCGCTGCGCGCGTGGGTCCGCAAGACCTCGTCCCGCACCGCGTCGACGGCGTCGAGGACGGGGAGCCATCGACGTGCCGCGCTCGCCGCGCCGGGAACCGCCAGCCGACGGGCGACCAGCGACCGGATGTCCGTCAGGGATCGATCCACCACCCGCAGCGCGGCGAGCCGCTGCACGGCGGTCAGCCCCGAGCGCAGATCCGCGGCCGCGAAGGCACCGACGCTTCGGACCGCCTGAGCCACGAGCGCCGCGACGCGGTCTTCGAGCCGCCATGTCGAGGGCCACGGCAGGTAGCCGATCACGAGGACGATCGCGCTCCCCAGCAGCACATCCATGACGCGGGACTCGAGCGTCGAGGCGTCGACGGGAGTGCGCACTTCGATCAGCATCACCGACAGCGCCAGACTGACGGCGCTGTAGAGGGCGAAGTTGCGCGGCTTGACCACGGGGATCAACGCGGCGATGACGGCCACCGCGACGACCCCCCACGAGGCCGGAAGCGTCATGACCAGCACGGCACCGGCCGCCACCCCGGCGATGGTTCCCAGCACCCGCTGCACCGCACGGGCGAAAACCGATCCGAGGTCGGGCTTCATGACCTGCGCGACGGCGAGCATCACCAGGTAGGGCTGTTCCAGGTCCAGCACGAGCGACAGCGTCTGAGCGATGGTCATACACAACGTCAGGCGCAGAATCCATCGGTCCACGTCGTTGCCCACCCACGTCGTCGCCAGCGTGTGGCGACGCAGGTCGCCGATCCGCGGCGCGGGGATCAGCGGTCGCGCCGCCACGCGCTCCTCCCGGTGCCGGTCCGGCGTCACCGTCTCGCCTCGATCGAGCAGATCCAGCCGATCGCGGTGCCGCTCCACGGCCGTCAGCTGCTCCGCCAGATCGGTGGGTATCCGGTCACCGGGCAGGTGGGGAAGATCCGGGCGCGCCGCTCGGGGCGCGACGAGTCGATCGGCGGCCGTCGTCAACAAGAGCGCGGCCTCCGCGCGTTCGCGCCGGCGCCGGAACCCCGCACCGAGGACCGCGTCGACCAGCAGAGGGACATCCTGCATCGTCGACTCCAGCGCACCCCACCGGGGGTCGCGCGGGGATCTCCGCCTCCGGCCGGCCTCGAGGGCGTCGTACGCCCGGTCGATGGCTCCCGTCACCGGCTGCAGGGGTCGACGGGACGAACCGTCTCCGAGCACGCGGGCCAGCGCACGATACACATCGGCCACCGCCCTGCGCTCGCGGGCGAAACCCCGCCCCCGCCATGTCGATTCCAGCGCGGTCAGGCCGATCCGCCAGAGCCCGCCGAGCAGGAACAGCGCCGGGGCAGCCCACGGCATCCCGGAGACGAAGTCGCTGTTGGCGGCGGTGATCGCGTACACCAAGAGGTAGAGGGCGGCGCTGGAGGCGATGGTGCTCACCGTCGACGCGAATCCGGAGAGTACCGTCGCCGCGATGACGCACACGAGCGTCGCGATCGCGTGCCCGTGGACCACCGTGCCCATCGTGAATCCCACGGTGGCCGCGACGGATACGGTCACCATCGCCCGTATCCTCTGT
The DNA here is from genome assembly GCA_002703245.1 of Microbacterium sp. Lineage (GTDB taxonomy): Bacteria > Actinomycetota > Actinomycetes > Actinomycetales > Microbacteriaceae > Microbacterium > Microbacterium aquimaris. The sequence goes on along the minus strand of NZTV01000075.1, from coordinate 57,766 downwards.
CGCCGTGTCACGCCGACGTCGAACAGCGAAGGGACCATCGCACCCATCGATCCGACCGCTCCCGCCGTGATGACCGAGACCTCGCCGGGCGCGACGGCGATCGCCACGGCGACGGGCGTCGCGATCCCGACCGCGGCCATCGCCGCACGATCCCAGGGCACGGCGGTGGGCGACAACCGTGCCAGTTGCGCGAGCCAGCTCAGCCGATCACGGTGGCGCCGCATGACCTGTCGTGAGGGATAGGGGCCGGAGCGACATGTGTCCCACGGTGCCAGCGGCCCTCGCCGGCACACCGCCGCGGGGCGTCGAACTCACCCGTCAGGTCATCCGCCGATCACCCGTGGACCGGGGGTGGGACTCAGCCGACCGTGGTGCCGAACAAGGATCCGACCAGGAACGTCGCGACCAGCGCGAGGGTCCCGCCGATCAGGGTGCGAAGGACCGCCTTCCCCCGGTTGGCCGCCCCGATCCAGGCCGCGACGTAGCCGGTCACCCCGAGCGCGATCAGCACCGCGACGAACGTGAACGCGATCCGCTCCGGATGCGGCGCGAGCAGCATCGTCGCCAGCGGCAGCAGCGCGCCGATCGTGAACGCGATGGCCGAGGCGATGGCCGCGTACCAGGGACTGACCAGGTCGTCCCGGTCGATGTTCAGCTCGGCCGCCAGATGCGCGCCGAGCGCATCCTTCGCCGTCAATTCCGTCGCCACCTTCTCCGCGGTCTCGCGGCTGAGCCCCTGCGCCTGGTACAGGCCGGTCAGCTCCTCGAGCTCGGCCTCCGGGTCGTCGGCGAGTTCGCGCTTCTCCTTCTCGATCAGTGCATGCTCGGTGTCGCGTTGCGAGGCGACCGAGACGTACTCTCCGAGGGCCATCGAGATCGCACCACCCACGAGGGCGGCCGTTCCCGCCAGGAGCACCGGAAGGCTCTCGCTCGTCGCGCCCGCGACACCGACGACGACCGCCGCCGTCGACACGATGCCGTCGTTCGCCCCCAAGACGCCCGCCCGAAGCCAGTTCAGCCGCTGAGCGAGCCCGGCCCGGTGGGGTTCGTCGGGGTGAGAGGAGGCGAGGGGGTCAACAGTCGCGTTCACGCGCCACAGTGTAGCGTGCCGAAACAAACCCCGTACGCTCGACGGGGATGACCACGTCGACGGACTCGCTGTTCTCCGCCGTGCGGTTGCCGTGCGGCACGCAGCTCCCCCACCGCATCGCGAAGGCCGCGATGTCTGATTCCCTGGGCGACGGCGACGGCACCCCCACGGCGGCGCACACCCGCCTGTATCGACGGTGGGCGCACGGCGGCGCGGCGGTATCGCTGGTCGGTGAGGTGCAGATCACGGACCGACACCCCGAGAGCGCGGGCAATGTCGTGCTCGACGCCCGGACCGACACCGCCGCCTTCTCTGCCCTGACCGCCGCGGGCGGCGAGAACGGCTCCAGCTTGTGGGCACAGCTCGGACACGCCGGGGCGTTGACGAATCCGACGTCGGGACGGCCGGTCGGACCGAGCGCGCTCGATGCTCCCGGGCTCCGCGCCGAGGAGATGCCCGTCGGCGACGTGGCCCGCGTTCCCGAGCTCTACGCGGCCTCCGCGCGCCGCGCGCAACTCGCGGGCTTCGGCGGCGTCGAGGTGCACGCCGCGCACGGTTTCCTGCTCAGCCAGTTCCTCTCCCCGCTGTTCAACCATCGCACCGACCGGTACGGCGGCGACCCGGCCCGGCCCGGCGACGGCTGCTCCTCGACGTGCTCGTGGCGGTGCGTGACGCCGTCGGCGCGGAGTTCCCGGTCGCCGTCAAGATCAACGCCACCGATCGCCTCGTCGGGGGCGTGGACGAGGCGCAGTCGCTCGCCCTCATCGACGCGTTGGAGGGCATCGCGGTCGACCTCGTCGACATCAGCGGCGGCACGTACTTCCCCGGCGCGGCGACCGATGCCGGGACACGCACGTCCGGTCCCCCGTATGTCGGGTTCGCCCGGCAAGCACGCCGGCGCACGTCGATACCGCTCATGCTCACCGGAGGGGTGAAGACGTTCGAGCAGGCCACGGCCATCGTGAACTCGGGGACCGCGGATGTCGTCGGTCTCGCCCGTTCCCTCGTCCTCGATCCCGAGCTTCCGACCCGCTGGCGCCGCGGGGACACCACCGCGCCCGCGTTCCCGCGTTTCGACGAGACACCCGAGGGCGGCGTGACCGCGTGGTACACCGAGAGGATCGCCCACCTGGCCGGACTCCGCGACGACCCGGTGATCGACGCCGTACGGGCACGGGACGACTTCGCTCGCCGGGAGCGAGGCAGGGCCGAAAGATGGCGACTCACGCGAGCTTCGCGGGAACCGATGTGACCGCGGTCGACGTCGCGGCTCACGCGAGCTTCGCAGCGGCGACGCGGGTGATGGCGCGCCGTTCGGCGTCGCTCCGGCACAGCTCGAGAGCCCGGTCGAACGCCTCCCGCGCGTCATCGTGCGCGCCTGCCGCGGCGCACATCTCCGCGCGCGCGAGATGGAAGTAGTGGTATTCGTCGAGGTCGGCCGCGATCGGCTGCAGGAGGGCGAGCCCGACCTCCGGCCCGTCCGCGAGGGAGGCCGCCACCGCCTCGTTCAAGACGACGATCGGCGACGGCTCGAGGCGTCCGAGCACCGCGTACAGCCTGCGGATGGTGCGCCAATCGGTCTCGTCGAACGTCGGGGCGCTCGCGTGTGCCCCGGCGATGGCCGCCTGCACTTGGTACGGCCCGACCCGCCGCAGCCTCAGCCCGCGCCCGAGGAGCCTCCGGCCGTCGGCGATGTCCTCGGCGTTCCACCCGGCCCGGTCCTGATCGCGCAACAACACGATCTCCCCCGCGTCGTCGAGCCGCGAGGGACGGCGCGCGTCGGTGTAGGCCAGAAGCGCCGCCAGCCCCCACGTCTCCGGTTCTTCGGGGAGCATCTCGCACAGGGCCCCGGCCAGCCACCGGGCCTCCTCGCACAGGTCTCCCCGGACCAGCTCACCGGTCGGCGACGCATGACCCTGCGTGTAGATGACGTACACGATCTTCAGCACTTCGTAGAGGGAGTCGGCCAGGCGCGCGCGATCGGGCACCTCGAACGGCACGCGGCTGACGGCGATCTTCTTTTTCGCCCGGACGAGGCGTTTGGCCATGGTCTGCTCGGGCACGAGGAAGGATCGGGCGATCGACGCGGTCGGGAGCCCCACGACGTATCGCAGGGTGAGCGCGACCCGTGCGGGTTCATCCAGCGCACGATGGCAGCATCCGAAGATCATCGCCAGGAGATCGTCGGCGATCGCACCGCGGTCGCGCTGCGGCACGCGCAACGACGCCCGCACGGCCTCCTCCCGTTGCGCCCACCGCACGTCTCGGCGCGCCTGGTCGATGGCCCACCGACGCGCGACCGTGAGCAGCCAGGCGCCCGGCACATCGGGGGCCCCGTCGCGCGGCCATCGCTCGGCCGCCGCGGCGAATGCGTGCTGGGCGGCGTCCTCGGCAAGGTCGAGATCGCCGAGGTCCGCGCGCAGGGTCGCCACCAGGCGGGGCCACTGCGCGCCGAAGACCTCGGCGACCTCGGACGGCGGCACGACTACTACTGCATCTGCGACACGTCCAGCACCGGACGGATCTCCACCGCCCCGTACCCGACGTTCGGGATCTTCTCGGCGTAGGAGATCGCCTCATCGAGGTCTGCGACCTCGAGCACGTAGAAGCCCCCGAGGTGCTCCTTCGTTTCGGCGTACGGTCCGTCGGTGAGCACCGTCTGACCGTCGCGCACCCGCACCGTGGTGGCGGTCGACTGCGGGTGGAGCGCCTCACCGGCGACGAAGACGCCGGCGTCTTTGACCATCTGATCGAAGGCGAACCATTCGCCCATCTCGGCGGCGAACTCGGGGCTGTCCTGCGCGGGGCCTGCGCCGGGCTCATCGGCGAGGAGAAGCATGTACTGCATGGTGTCGTCCTTTCGGTCCGGGAGCCGCCTCTCGCGGCCCCTCACTGAAGCGACGAACAACAGTCGACCAGATGGACACCTCCGCCGCACTTCTTTTTTCGGATGCGGACACGTGCCACGATGATCTCATGCGCATGCTCCGCGTGCTCCGCACCCACGCCACCCTGATCGCCACCTTGATGGTGCTGGTGATCGTGCTCGTCCTGACCACTGCGGACCGGGACATCGCGAGCCGGACCCTGGCCACGCTGTGGGTGGGAGGCGTCATCGTGTGGACCGTCGTCGGAATGATCCGTCAGGTCATGCGCGGGCACGTCGGGCTCGACATCCTCGCGGTGGTCGCGATGGTCGCCACCCTCGCCGTCGGGGAGTACATCGCCTCACTGATCATCGTGCTGATGCTCGCCGGCGGTGACGCGCTCGAACGGCTCGCCGGTCGGCGCGCGACGCGCGAGCTCACCGCTCTGCTGGACCGCTCGCCTCGGATCGGCCACCGGGTGCGACGTGCCCCGGACGGGACCGAGAGCATGTCGGACGTGGACGTCGACGACATCACCGTCGGGGACGAGCTGGTCGTGCGTCCCGCGGAGGTCGTGCCGGTCGACGGCGTGCTCCTCGACGTCACGGCGGAGTTCGACGAGTCCTCCCTCACCGGCGAGAGCATCCCCGTGACCAAACGGGTCGGTGAGACCGTCCCGTCCGGCGCCGTCAACGGCTCGGGTGCCGTCCGCCTCCGCGCGGAGCGCACCGGCGAACAGAGTCAGTATCAGCAGATCATCACGCTTGTGCGTGAGGCGGAGCAGACACGTGCACCGGTGGAACGCCTGGCGGACCGGTTCGCCATCCCGTTCACCGCGATCTCCCTCGTGCTCGCGGTGACCGCGTGGGGAGTCTCCGGCGATCCTTCTCGATTCGCCGAGGTGCTCGTGCTGGCCACACCGTGCCCCCTCCTCATCGCCGCACCCGTGGCCTTCCTGGGCGGTCTGTCCCGCGCGGCCAAGAACGGGGTGATCCTCAAAGGCGGTGCGGTGCTCGAGCAGCTCGCGCGCGTGAGGACCGCGGCGTTCGACAAGACCGGCACGCTGACCTCCGGGCGGCCCGAGGTTGCGGAGGTGCGGCCGACGGAGGGCTTCACCGCGTCCGAGGTGCTGGGACTGACCGCGGCGGCGGAGCAGTACTCGACCCACGCGCTGGCATCCGGCGTCGTCTCGGCGGCGCGTGCACGCGGGATCCCCGTGGCGACGGCGACGGACGCCGCGGAGGTGGCCACCAACGGTGTCACGGCCCTCGTCGGGGGCAGGCGCGTGGTCGTCGGCAAGCCCTCCTTCGTGGCCGAGGCGGCACCCGCTCTCCGGCGCCTCGAGCTCCCGCCCGGTCGCGCGGCGGTCTACGTCGCGGTGGACGGGCGATTCGCGGGCACGCTGATCCTCGTCGACCCCGCGCGGGAGGAGTCCGCGTGGGTCGTCCGCTGGCTGCGCGCGGAGGGGATCGACCGCATCGCGATGCTCACCGGCGACGTCGGCGCCACCGGGACCTCGATCGCCCATCAGGTCGGGATCACCGAGATCCACGCGGAGCTGCATCCGGAGGAGAAGGTCCACCTCGCCGCACGGCTGCGGCCCCGTCCGTTGATGATGGTCGGGGACGGCGTCAACGACGCCCCGGTCCTGGCCGCGGCCGACGTCGGCATCGCGATGGGCGCTCGCGGTGCGACCGCCGCCGGGCAGGCGGCCGACGCCGTCGTCCTCGTGGACTCCCTCACCGGTGTCGTCGACGGCGTCACCATCGCGCGGCACACCGTCAGGGTCGCCGTGACCGCCATCGGAATCGGGATCGTGCTGAGCGTCGGACTGATGCTCGTGGCGATGACCGGCGCGATACCGGCGGTCGCCGGCGCGCTCATCCAAGAGGCCGTCGACCTCGCGACGATCCTCTACGCCCTGCGCGCGGTGACGGGGCGCCTCCCGGAGCGGCCGGATTCATGGACCGGACTCCCAGCCGCGCGAGGTGGACTGGAGGGGTGACCCCGACACGACGCCGACGGCGACGGCGTCTGTCGCGCCGTCGCGTCGTCGGTGCGCAGGTGGGGGCCACCGTGGCGCTGGCCGGCGTCTTCGGGGTCTGGGGACTCGTCGCCGCGGCGGATGTCGCACCCGAGGAGGGCGCCCCCGCCTGCGTCGCACCGGGTGTGATCGCAGACGCCCCCGTCGCCGGATACTCGGGCGCCCAGCTCGCGCACGCGCTGACGATCATCACCGTCGGCGCCGAGGCGGGCTTCGACCGGGAGGGTCAGCGGCTCGGGGTGATGGCCGCGATGGGCGAATCCGGGTTGCGCAACATCGACTACGGCGACTGGGAGACCTCGGGTGTTCGCAACCCGGATGGCTCCCGCACGTCGTCCATCGGGCTCTTCCAGCAGCAGGACTGGTGGGGCACCGTCGCCGAACGGATGGATCCCGCCCGCGCCGCCGCCCTGTTCTATGCACGGCTGGCCACGATCGAGGGTTGGCAGCAGATGCCGGCGTCGCACGCGATCCACGCCGTGCAGATCAACAGCGACCCCGACCACTACGCCCGCTGGGCGCGGGGCGCCGACCTCGTCACCGACGCACTCGTCTCCGACTGCCTGGACTGAGCGGGCGGCCCTGCCCTCGCACCCCCGACGGGGATCACCGATACTGGGTGTCGACACCGAGGAGGTTCCCATGCCGGTAGTCGTCGGCTGGATCGCGGTCACCGTTCCCCCCGCGATCGCGCTCGCGACCGCCTTCTTCGCGTGGCGGCGTGCCCACGCCGACCTGCCGGGCGGAGACGCCGTGGTCACCGTGACGATGTTCGTCGCCGCCGGCGCGGCGGGGTGGTTCACCTCTCTGGCGCTTCTCAGCGCGCTCGGACCCTCCCTCGGCCCGGAGGCGACCCCGGTCTCGATCACCCTCGATCCCCTCGATCAGACGTTCTTCGGCGTGGGATCCGGAACGGCCTACGTCGGCGGCATCGGACGCATCGACGTGCTCTCCGGGCTCGGCGGCGTGCCGACGACACTCGCGGCGCTGAGCGCGACGGTGGGATACCTCCCGCTGGTCGCCGTCGCCACCCTCGTGGCCGTCGCCGCCCACGCCATGCTCGTCGAAGCCCCGACGCGGTCCGCCGTCAGCCGGACGGCATACGTCGCCGCCGGGGCATGCCTGGTGTTCGGTGGATTGCAGCAGGCGTTCGGCAACCTCGCGTCGTACCTGGCGATCGAGGAGATCGACGCAGCCGGCGCGCTCCCCACCATCGGCGATCGCGGTTTCGACGGCACCCGTTTCCACGAACTCGTGTCGAACCCGTGGCCGATCGGCGCCGCCGTCGCCCTGTTCACCGTGGGCCTGCTCGTCCAGCGCCTCGACGCCGCCGCACGCGCCACCGGTCGCGAGGGCGCGGCATCGCAGACCGCATCCACCCCCACGGCGGGAAAGTAGTATTTGTTCGCCCGCGCACGCGGGCGTCTCCTTCATCGACGAGTCTCCTGTGACATCCAGCTCCGCTCTCCACGCGCCCGGCTGGCGCACCTGGACGGTGTGGATCGTCGGCGTGGCCGCCTATGTCGTGGCGATCACCAATCGCACCTCGCTGTCCTCGGTCGGTGTGGACGCCGCGATCCGGTTCGACGCCGACGCATCGGCCCTGTCGATGTTCGCGGTCATCCAACTGGCCGTCTACGGATCCCTCCAGGTGCCGGTCGGGATCATCCTCGACCGTCTCGGCGCCCGGCCGGTGATCGCCGCCGGGATGGTGCTCATGGCCGCCGGCCAGCTCGTCATGGCCTTCGCCGATGCCGTCGGGATCGGCATCCTCGCGCGCGTGCTCATCGGCGCCGGTGACGCCGCGGTCTTTCCCAGCGTGCTGCGGGTGATCGCGACGTGGTTCCCCGCGCAGCGCTCCCCTCTCCTTGTGCAGCTGACCGGGATCATCGGGCAGCTCGGCCAGATCATCGCCGTCGTCCCCCTCGCGGCGCTGCTCCACGCCACGTCGTGGAGTGTCGCCTTCGGCAGCCTGGCGGGCCTGACGATCCTGTTCGCGGTCCTCACGTTCGCCATCATCCGGAACCGCCCACCGGAGCGGCGGGACGACGCCATCGACACGTCGGTCGACACCGACACCGGGGCCGTGCGGATCGTGCGTTCCACCGCCGACTTGCGGGAGGGTTTCCGTGAGTCGTGGTCCCACCCCGCCACCCGGCTGGGGTTCTGGTCGCACTTCACGACGCCGTTCGCGGGCACCGCGTTCGTCTTGCTGTGGGGCTACCCGTTCCTCACCGCGGGCGAGGGACTTCCGGCCGGCGTCGCGGCGAGTCTCATGACCCTCCTCGTCCTCGCGGGCATCGTGTTCGGCCCCATCCTCGGCGCACTCTCGAGCCGGCACCCGACGCGGCGCTCGCGCTGGCTCGTCCTCCCGACGGTCGCCTTCCAGGCCGCCGCGTGGCTCACGGTGATCTTCTGGCCCGGCACGGCGCCGATCTGGCTCCTGGTCATCCTCGTGATCGCCCTGGCCAGCGGCGGGCCCGCCTCGATGATCGCGTTCGACCACGCCCGCGCGTTCAACCCGTCGCATCGCCTGAGCACCGCGACCGGCATCGTCAACGGCGGCGGGTTCCTCGCGGCCCTCATCGCGATCCTCATGATCGGTGTGTCGATGGACCTACAGGGGGCGGGCACCCCCGACACCTACTCGCTGGATGCGTTCCGCGTCGCGTTCCTCACACAGGTCCCGCTGTGGGTGATCGGATCGTGGGGCATCATCCGCGAGCGAGGTCGCACGATCCGCCACATCGGAGGCCCGGGGAACGTCCCCCGGTAGCGCGGGGTTGCGGCCAGGGCCCTGCCCTGCCCGGGTCTGCCCTCGGGTGATGCCCGGGTGATTTTCCGGGTGATGACCGCCCGGGTCGGCGGGGCCGCGGGCGCGGCGCACGGTTACCGTGGTCGCGGCAGAGCCCCGCCCCGCCGAAGCAAGCGTGGCGTTCGGGCGTGAATCGAACCGAAAGGGCGCGTGGGCGACGGTATGCGCAACATCTGGCGTGTTTTCACACGTGACCTGAAGCGACTCGTGCGGGTCCCCCTCGCGATGGTGATCGTGGGCGGTGCACTGATCACGCCGTCGCTGTACGCCTGGTTCAACATCTCGGCGTTCTGGGATCCCTTCGACAACACCGCGAACCTGCCCATCGCCGTGGTCAACCTCGATGAAGGCGCCTCGACCACCCTCACGGGCGAGGTCAACGTCGGCGATCAGCTCGTGGCGCAGCTCAAGGACAACCACGACCTCGGATGGCAGTTCCTGTCCGAGTCGGAGGCGATGGATTCGATCGACGGCGGCGAGGTCTACGCCGCGTTCGTGGTGCCGGAGACGTTCTCCGCAGACCTGCTGAGCCTCACGACCGGCGACTTCACCCAGCCCAAGCTGAAGTACTACGTCAACGAGAAAGAGAACGGCATCGCGCCGGAGATCACCGACACGGGCGCGACGACGGTCCAGACCCAGATGATCGACGCGTTCACCGAGCAGGTGGCCGAGGCGGTCGCCACCGCGCTCGAGACCGGTGGCTCGGACATCGAAACCGAGCTCATCGAAACCGAATCGAAGATCATCGCCGACCTCGAGGAGGTCGAGGGTGTCATCGGCGAGACCCGAGGACACCTGGAGAGTCTGGAAGCGGATCTCTCCGTCGCCGCCACCGGCCTGCGATCCAACGTCGGCACCCTGTCGGCGATCGACGGCGCGCTCGCGAACGTGCAGGGCACGCTGTCCGATGCCCGGGCCCTGGCCGACACCGCCCAGGCGGACCTCGTCCGCGTCGCCGGAGAGGCGACCACCGGCCACGTGATCGCCTCGGCCGAGGTGGCCGAGGCGGCCGCCGCCGCCCTGGCCGGGGTCGCCGAAGTCAGTGCCGCGACCGACTCCCTGGCCGCCGCCGTGGAGGCGCAGCGCGTCATCCTCGACGAGGCGGAAGGCCTGGTCACCGGGCTCGCGGACCAGCTCGACGCGACCGCCGCGGCGCTCGCGAACCTCGATGGCGACCTCGCCGACCTGCAGTCCGACATGGGGGTCGCGATCTCGGACCTCCAGGCGTTGGGCGGTGCCGCGCTCTGGCAGCAGCTGGAGTCGCTGACCCAGCTGGACCCGAAGCAGATCGGGGAGTTCATGGCCACGCCGGTCGTCGTCGACCAGGTCACCCTCTTCCCCACGAACTCGTACGGCTCGCAGATGGGGTCGCTGTTCATCAACCTGTCGCTGTGGATCGGCGCGTTCGTCCTCGTCGTGATCCTCAAACTCGGCGTCGACGACGACGAGATCCCCGATCTGACCGAACGCCAGGGATATCTGGGCCGCTGGCTCCTGTTCGCCGCGATCGCCACCGCGCAGGCGATCACCCTCAGCATCGGCAACCTGATCATCGGCGTACAACATGTCAACGTCGCCGCCTTCGTGATCACCCCGATCCTCATCGGGCTGAGCTACCTGAGCATCATCTACGCGCTCTCGGTCACCTTCGGGTATGTCGGCAAGGGACTGGTCGTCATCCTCGTGATCATGCAGATCCCCGGCGCCTCCGGGATCTATCCGATCCAGCTGATGCCGGAGTTCTTCCAGTCCCTCTATCCCTTCTTCCCCTTCACCTACGGCATCGACGCCATGCGGGAGGTGGTGAGCGGGTTCGCCGGGTTCGCCTACTTCCGCTACATGGGAACGCTTCTGCTGTTCGTCGCTGCGGCGTTCTTCCTCGGACTCGTCCTGCGTCGGCACGTGTCGAACCTCACGCGCCTGTTCACGCAGGAAGTCGCCGAGACCGAGCTGTTCACCAACGAGAGCGAGGTGCCGGCCGGGCGGGGGTACCGTCTCCGTCACGTGCTGCTGGCCATGGCGGATCGGGCCGCCTACAACGCGCGCCTGAGCAAACGGCTCCTCCCGTTCGCGCGCTCCTACCGGAAGGTGCGCACGGCCATCGTGATCGTCGGCGTCGCCGGCAGCCTCGTCATCGGCGGGCTCGGCGTCGCCTTCCCCGCCGTCAAGCTCACCTACGTCGGGCTCTGGGTCCTGTGGCTCATCATCGTCTTCGTCGCCCTGATCTCGCTCGAATACATCCGCTACAGCCTTCGACTCTCGACAGAGGTGGGGGAGATGTCCGACGCCCAGCTGCGTCGTGAACTGACCGAACTGGAGGCCAGCCGATGAGCGGTATCTGGGAACTGTTCCGCAGCGACCTCCGCCGCGCGACGAGCCGCGTCATGTCGGTCATCGTCCTGTGCGGACTGGTCGTGATCCCCTCCGCCTTCACGTGGTTCAACGTCGTCGGCAGCTGGGAACCGTTCGACAACACCAAGAACCTCAAGGTCGCCGTCGCCAGCGTCGACGAGGGGTACACCGGCGCCCTGATCCCGCTCCACATCAACGTCGGCAGCATGGTCGAATCCGCCCTCCGCGCCAACGACCAGCTCGACTGGGTCATCACCTCGAAGGACGAGGCGATCGCCGGCACCGAATCCGGTGAGTACTACGCGGCCATGGTGCTGCCGAAGGACTTCAGCGAGAAGATGCTGACCTTCTACACCGACGGGTCCGAGCGGACCCACGTGGACTACTACACCAACGACAAGTCCAACCCCCTCGCGCCGGTGATCACGAGCGAGGGCGCCGACGACCTCACCGCGAAGATCAACTCGGAGTTCACCGAGGAGCTCAGCGACATCGCCCTCAGCCTCGTCTCCGGGCTCATCACCTCACTCAGCGACTCCGGCACCGACGCGGCGCTCACGCGGGTCGAGGCACACATCAGCGACGTCGGCGTCCAACTGCGTGCCGCAGCCGGCACCGCCGACATGTTCACCGCGCTCCTCGAGGGCAGCGTGCCGCTCGCCGAGGGGGCGGGAAGCCTTCTGGACGCGGTCGACTCGCAGTTCGACGCGGCGACCGGGACCGTTCAGGAGGGCGCGACGGCCGCCCAGCAGGCCGAGAGCGCCGTCACCCGCGCCTCGCAGGCCCTGACCGCGGCCTTCGAGGCGAGCGAGGCGCAGCTCGACCGTTTCGAGGCCAACATCGACCGGATCTTCTCCGGCATCGACAGCGACGCCGCCGCGAGCGTCGACCTGATCGACTCGATGGTCAACGACCTCGACGGCCTCATCGCCGATCACGAGGCGCTCCGACAGCGACTCGTCGACGACGTCCGCCCCAACATCCCCGAAGACGAGTTGCCGGCGTTCGATGCCATGGTCGCCCTCCTCGACGACGCGATCGCCCAGGAGCGGGCCCTGGACACCCGCCTCCAGGAGACGGCGTCGGGGATCACGACCGGGAACGACGACGTCCAGCGGTACCGCCAGGACATCGAGGAGCGCATCTCGGATGCGATGACCGCGTTCGAGAACGCCAACACGGTGTACGCGAACGAGCTGCGCCCGACGCTGGACCAGCTCGCCACGACGCTCAGTTCCGTCGCGACGGCGATGAGCGACGTGGGGGCGGAGATCGCAGGTGTCACCGGTTCGGTCGGCGACGTGGTCACGATCTTGCAGAACGCGGCCGAGGACAACCGCAATCTGGCCGACCTGCTGGCCTCCGCCGCCGACGAGGTCGACCTCGTGGTCGACACCCTCTCCAACGCCATCGACACCGGCGACTTCAGCCAGCTCAGCGCGATCATCGGCTCGAACCCGTCGGTGCTCGCCGCCGCCATCGCGCAGCCGATCGGCCTCGACCGCATCGAGGTGTACCCGGTGGTCAGCTTCGGCGCGGGTATGGCGCCGCTGTACACGGTTCTCTCGCTCTGGGTCGGAGCTCTCCTGCTGGCGGTCACGCTCCGCGTCGACCCGCCGTCACGTCCGTTCGAGGGCGGCCCGGAGCTCTCCCTCAACCAGCGGTTCCTCGGCCGCTACGCGCTGTTCGCGTTGGTCGGACTCGCCCAGAGCACGCTGGTCTTCCTCGGGAACATCCTGCTCGTCGGGATCGATCCGGTCCACCCGTTCCTGTTCATGCTGACGGGCTGGGCGACGTCGCTGGTATTCACCTTCATCGTCTACACCCTCGTGGTCTCCTTCAGCGATGCCGGAAAGGCCCTCGCCGTCTTCATCCTCGTGATCCAGGTCGCGGGGGCCGGCGGTGCCTATCCGCTGGTGCTGTTGCCGGAGTGGTTCCAGAACATCAGTCCCTTCCTTCCGGCCACGCACGCCATGGACGCGTTCCGCTCGGCGATGGCGGGCATCTACCACGCCGACTTCTGGGTGTCGCTCGGGTGGCTGCTGGCCTTCCTGTTGCCGATGCTCCTGCTGGGTCTGGTGCTGCGCAAGCCGCTGGTGAACGTGAACGAGAGCATGGACCGGGCGCTCAAGTCGACCAAGCTGATGTGATCCGCTCGCCCGGCGGGTCAGGCTGTGGGTGTGTGCGGACCGATGAAGCGGACCCAGTTCGCGCCGCCCCCGGTCTCGACCTGCTGGAGCAAGTGGAGCCGCGCCCCGTCGACGGCGTACAGCGACACCGTGGTGCTCCGCTCACCGGCGGCGACGAGGTGGGCACCGTCGGCGCTCACCGCGAACCCGCGCGGTTGAGGCTCCGTCGGCGTCGTTGTCGTTGCGGGCCCGAGGGAGCCGTCGGCTGCCACCGGAACGGCCGTGAGGGTGCTCGTGGACCGCTCCGACGCCCACAGGAGGCGCTCGCCGGCCCCCCAGTGCAGGTCGGCGCCCCACAGCGCCGGTTCGACCCGCGGATCCTCACCGAACACCCCGCGCGGCAGGCCGGCGGCGGGATCGTGCGCGGCGACCGCCGTGTCGTAGGTGAGCGTGCCGGCATGACGATCGCGGCGCAGGCGCACCACATCCGCACTGAACTCCGTCAGCACGTAGACCGCGTCGCCTTCCGCGCCCACCACCAGATGGCGGGGGCCGGTCCCCGCCGGGAACGCGACGGCGGCCGGCTCGAGCGGCGCGAGTGACGGGTCGTCGGTGATCGCGTACTGGGCGACGAGGTCGTCCCCCAGCGCGACGAAGTAGGCGAAGCGGCCGGAGGGGTCGGGCAGCACGGCATGCAGATTCGCGTATTCGATCTCCGAGATCGGATCACCCACCACGCCGTCGACGACCGTGCTGAGGAATCCGTATCCACCCCCGTAGGAGGCGCCGAGCAACACCTCGCCGTCGCGCGCGAGCGCCAGGTAGGTCATGCCCCCTCGAGGCAGGTCGCGACGCGACACCTCCTCGAGGTGACCGGTGTCGCGGTCCAGCGAGAGCGTGACCAGTCCGGCCGGTTCTCCCTTGACCGCCGCGTACACCAGATCGCGGGCCGGATCGACGGCGAATGTCGAGCATCCCGTGAGACCCCCGGTGACCGAGATCCGCTCCAGTGCGGTCCCGTCGAAGCCGAACAACGACAGCGACCCGTCGCGGGCATTGGCGACGAGCACGAGGGATTCGCTCACGAGGGATCCTGTTCTGTCGGGATGAGACCTGCCGAGCGCCGCGCGGCGGTGGCCACGGCGAGGACCGCCTGGCTGTGGTCGAGTAACCGGTCGCGCGCGGCGGTGTCGTGTCGGGCCACCATGTCGACGAACGTGCGGAACTCCTCCACCATGCGGTGCGGGTGCACCGAGAGGTCGCGGGTCTGGATCTGCTCCCCCCGACGCCGGGAGGAGACCTGCGGGACGGCGTTGGCCGGGCCGTCCACGGCGATCCAGCCGTCGACGCCCTGGATCTTCGAGCGGATGGGCCCGTCGGAGTCCTTCGCGCACACGCATACGGCGGTGCGGTCGCCGTAGTCCAGGACGAGCACACCGGAGGTGTCCACGCCCCGCTCGATGTTCGGGGTGTACCGCACGCTGCGCGGGCGACCGAGGAGCCCGACGACGAAGTGGATCGTGTAGATGCCGATGTCCAGCAGCGCACCCCCGCCCTGCGCGGGGTCGAACGCGGGAATGACCTCACCGGAACGGAATCTGTCGAACCGCGACGAGAACTGCGAGTAGTCGCTCTGGACCACACGGATCTCCCCCACGCGGTGAAGGTTCTCCTGGATCCATCGGTAGTTCGCGAGATGGATCGTGCTGATGGCCTCGACGAGGATCAGGTCCCGGTCCTCGGCCATCGCGCGCAGGTCGCGCAGCTCCTGCTCGTCGAGCACGAAGGGCTTCTCGCACACGACGTGCTTGCCCGCCTCGAGCGCGCGGCGGGCGTAGGCGGCGTGCAGGGAATTCGGGACGGCGATCCAGACGGTGTCGATGTCGGGGTCGGCGAGGCACGCGTCGAGGTCGGTGTGGACGCGGTCGATTCCGAACTCGCTCCGGATCTGCTCCAGCCGCTGCGCCGAACCAGGTCTCCCGCAGATCGCGACCAGCTCGAGTCCGTCGACGTCTGAGGCGTGCGGGAGGAAGTCGCGCACGATCATCCCGGAGCCGAGCACGGCGAGTCTCATCGGGGCGGTACCTCCCGGTCGCGATTCGGTGCCCGCGCGCACGACGGGCGTGTTCATCGTATGCCCGCGCCCCGGGCGCACGATCCGCCACATCGCGGCCCCGTCGCGCCCCCTCATATTCCTCCGTCAAATTTCCTTATTCTTTCTGGTCGTCGGAACCATAATTTCCGGCTGTTCTCGCCATATGGTGGTCCTCACGACGACAGAGGATCGATGGAACACGCATCCACACAGCTGCGCTCGGCGTTCTTCGTGTCCGACAGCACGGGGATCACCGCCGAGACGCTGGGCAGCGCCCTCCTCGCGAACTTCCCCGGCCACCGGTTCGTCCGCCAGACCGTCCCCTTCGTCGACACGGCCGCCGGCGCACGCGCGGTCGCCGAAGACATCACCCGCGCGGCGACGACCGGACCGGCCCCCCTCGTGTTCACCACCGTGAAACGCCCGGATGTGGCCGCCGTGCTGATGGCCTCCCCCGGCCACGTCATCGATCTGCTCGGGGGCCACCTGACCGAGGTCGAGCAGGCGCTCGGGGCGACGGCGTCGGAGCAACTGGGGCAATACCACGGGCTCGGCGACACCGACCGCTACTTCGCGCGCATGCGCGCCGTCGAGTACGCCATCGAGCACGACGACGGACAGAGCGCTCGAGCGCTCGACATCGCCCAGGTCATCCTGGTCGCGCCGTCGCGGTGCGGCAAGACGCCGACGACCATGTACCTGGCCCTCCACCACGGGATCCTCGTCGCGAACTACCCCCTCACCGACGACGACTTCCCCACCGAAGACCTTCCACCGATGGTCGCCCCCCACCGGTCCCGTTGCTTCGGGCTGACCACCACGGCCCGCCGCCTCAGCCAGGTCCGACACGAACGGCGACCCGAATCGCGGTACGCGAGCCTGGCGCAATGCACCTCGGAACTGCGACGCGCCGAAGACCTGTACCGACGCGCCCGGGTCCCTTTCACCAACTCCGCGGTCAAGAGCGTCGAGGAGATGTCCGCCGTCATCATGCAGTCCATGAAACTGCCCGGGTGACCCTTCGAAGGAGCAAGAATGACCAACATCGCCTGGTTCGAGGACCTCGGAATGGACGACGTCCCCGTCGTCGGGGGGAAGAACGCTTCCCTCGGTGAGATGATCTCCCACCTGTCACAGCTCGGGGTCCGTGTCCCCGGGGGCTTCGCCACCACTGCCGACGCGTACCGGTCCTTCCTCCGGCACGACGGGCTCGAGCACCGCATCCGCGACGCCGTCGACGACCTCGACACCGACGATGTGGTGGTACTGGCCCGCGTCGGCGCGGCTGTGCGCAGCTGGATCGAAGCGCAACCGTTCCCCGAGGACCTGGAGCACGATGTCCGCCGGGCCTATGACACCCTCGTCTCCCGCGATGCCGACCCGGAGGCGGTGACATGGGCAGTCCGTTCGAGTGCCACCGCGGAGGACCTTCCGGAGGCGTCCTTCGCCGGACAACAGGAGACCTTCTTGAACGTGGGCGGGATCGAGAACATCCTGCAGGCGATCCGCGCCGTCTTCGCCTCGCTCTACAACGACCGCGCCATCGCGTACCGCGTGCACCACGGGTTCGACGACGTCGACGTCGCACTCTCCGCCGGCATCCAGCGCATGGTCCGATCCGACGTCGGCGCCGCCGGCGTCATGTTCACCCTCGACACCGAGTCCGGGTTCGACGGCGCCGTGTTCATCACGAGCTCCTACGGTCTCGGCGAAGCGGTCGTGCAAGGCGCCGTCAACCCGGACGAGTTCTACGTGTCCAAGTCGGCACTGCGCGCGGGGCGGCCGGCGATCCTCAAGCGGTCGGTCGGCGAGAAGGCGATCGCGATGCGCTACACCGACGCGAAACAGGCCGGCGCCAGCACCGACTTCTTCGACGTGGACGAGCACGACCGCATCCGACTGTCCCTCACCGACGCCGACGTCGAAGAACTCGGCCGCATCGCCATGACCATCGAGGAACACTACCGCCGCCCCATGGACATCGAGTGGGGTCGCGACGGCGTCGACGGCCTGCTGTACGTGCTGCAGGCGCGACCCGAGACCGTCGCCTCGCGGGTCGAAGGTGGCACCACCCGCCGATACGTCCTGCACGAGCGGAGCGAGGTGATCGTCCGCGGGCGCGCGATCGGCCAGCGCATCGGCGCGGGGCCGGTGCGCGTGCTCGACGACGTATCGCAGATGGCGCAGTTCGCGCAGGGCGAGGTCCTCGTCGCCGACATGACCGATCCCGATTGGGAGCCGATCATGAAACGGGCCGCTGCGATCGTCACCAACCGCGGCGGTCGCACCTGCCACGCCGCGATCATCGCGCGCGAGCTCGGCATCCCCGCGATCGTGGGCACGGGTGATGCGACGCAGATCCTGGGCGACGGCCGCGATGTGACCGTCTCCTGCGCCGAAGGCGACACCGGAGAGGTCTTCGACGGCCTCCTCCGGTTCGACGAAGAGGTCACCGAACTGGCGACCATGCCGACGGCACCGGTGAAGATCATGATGAACGTCGGCACGCCCGATCAGGCGTTCTCTTTCTCGCGTCTGCCCAACGCCGGCGTCGGGCTGGCCCGGCTCGAATTCATCATCAACCGCCAGGTGGGAATCCACCCGCGCGCCCTCCTCGAGCCTGATGTCCTTCCCGAAGACATCGCCGCCGAGGTCGCGCGACGCACCGTCACCGCCGCGACACCGCGGGACTTCTTCGTCCGCCGCGTCGCCGAAGGGGTCTCGACCATCGCGGCGGCCTTCGCCCCCGAACCGGTGATCGTCCGCCTCAGCGACTTCAAGTCGAACGAGTACGCCAACCTCTTCGCGGGCGACCTGTTCGAGCCGGACGAGGAGAATCCGATGATCGGGTACCGCGGAGCCTCCCGGTACCTCTCGGCCGACTTCCGCGCCTGCTTCGACATGGAGTGCGAGGCGTTGCGGTTCGTGCGCGACGAGATGGGTTTCGACAACGTCAAGCTCATGGTGCCGTTCGTGCGCACCGTCGCCGAGGCCGAAGGCGTCATCGAGCTTCTCGGCGAGAACGGACTCGTGCGTGGCGAGAACGGACTCGAGGTCATCATGATGTGCGAGCTTCCGAGCAACGCCGTCCTCGCAGACGAGTTCCTCGCGCACTTCGACGGGTTTTCGATCGGGTCCAACGACATGACGCAGCTGACACTCGGACTGGACCGCGACTCGTCCCTCGTCGCCGACACGTTCGACGAACGCGACCCTGCGGTGCTGCGGATGCTCAGCCTCGCGATCGAGGCGTGCCGACGCCACGGCAAGTACGTCGGCATCTGCGGGCAGGGGCCGTCGGATCACCCCGACTTCGCCGCGTGGCTGGTCGACCAGGGCATAGAGTCGGTCTCGCTGAACCCGGACACGGTCGTCGACACGTGGCTCGCGCTGTCGCGAGGCACATCCCCCGCAGCGTAGGCCGCGACGGGGAGAGGCGCCGCAAAAGGAGGTTGGTCATGCTCGCTCGAACAGATGACGAGACCGCACGCACCTACCCCGACACGATCTCCGCCGCCGGGGAGGTCGAGCTCGTCGAGCGGAAGTCGCGGTTCATCGCCCGGGTGGAGCCGGTGGGGTCGCTCGCCGACGCGGAGGCGGTGATCGCCGCGGCGCGCCGCCGGTGGTGGGACGCACGCCACCATTGCTCTGCGATGGTCCTCGGCCTGCAGGCCGACACGGCGCGGTCTTCGGACGACGGCGAGCCCTCGGGGACGGCGGGCGTGCCGATGCTCGAGGTCCTTCGGCGGCGCGGACTGACCGACGTCGTGGCGGTCGTGAGCCGCTACTTCGGCGGCGTGAAGCTCGGTGCCGGCGGTCTCGTCCGCGCCTACTCCACCGCGGTGTCGCAGGCCCTCGACGGCACCCGGGTGCTCCACCGCCGCGCCCTCGTGCAGGCGTCGGTGGACGTGTCGCACGCCGAGTCCGGCCGATTCGACAACCTGCTGCGCGAGTGGGCGCAGCGCTCCGGCGCCGTCCTCGGCGAAACCGCATACGGCGCCGACGCCCGCCTCGAGGTCTGGACGCCACCGGACCTCGTCGCCTCCCTGCGCGAGACCGTCGCGGCCGCGTCCGGAGGTACCGTCGAGCCGCGTCTGGGGGAACAGCGTGTGACCGAGGTTCCGGCCGCGAGCCCATAGGCCCCGCATAGACGCCCATAGCCGCGTATCAGCCGTTCGCGGGTTGACGGATATACCGGGAGCGTATCCCTGGATGCATGGAACGCTCGACCCGCCGCCACCGCCGCATCCGCCGCATCCGCCGCCGGAACGTGATCCTCGCGTCGGCGTTGACGACCACCCTCACCCTGTCGGGCGCGGCCGCGTGGGCCGCGGACCGCTATCTCGTCGAGCACGTCGAGATCGACGACGTCGCGGCGTACGAGGCCGAGAACTCGTCGGTCACCGTGGACGACTCCGGGACGGCCGAGGAGGAGGGTGAGGACGCGGAGGTCGTCCTCACCGACACGTCCTACACCGACGGCCAGACCTCCCTCGAGATCTCGACCGTCGTCGAGGGGTCGGGCGACGCCACGGTGACGTATTACGTCGCGGACGTCACTCTCGGGGATGCCACGGCGCTGCGCAGCGCGTTCGCCGACAATCGATTCGGCCAGAACATCACCGAGCTGACCAGCACGATCGCCGAGGACAACGGCGCCGTCTTCGCGATCAACGGCGACTACTACGGCTTCCGTGACACCGGAATCGTGATCCGCAACGGCGTCGTGTACCGCGATGAACCGGCGCGCACCGGACTGGTGTTCTTCACCGACGGCACCGTCGAGGTATACGACGAGACCACCACAAGCGCGGACGAGCTGCTCGCCGCCGGCGCCTGGAACACCCTCAGCTTCGGTCCGGCGATCGTCGAAGACGGCTCGATCGTCGACGGCATCGAAGAGGTCGAGATCGACACCAACTTCGGAAACCACTCGATCCAGGGCGACCAGCCGCGCACCGCCGTCGGCGTCATCGACGACAACCACCTCGTCTTCGTGGTGGTCGACGGCAGACAGACCGGCTACAGCGAGGGGGTGACCCTCACCGAGTTGGCCGACATCTTCGTCGACCTCGGCGCGACGACCGCCTACAACCTCGACGGGGGCGGGTCCTCCACCATGTACTTCGCGGGCGACCTGGTCAACAGCCCGTCCAACGGCGGCGAGCGCGCCACCAGCGACATCCTTTACATCGCGGGGTGATCGACATGCACGTGCTGATCCCCGCCCTCGAGCCCGGCCCGCGCCTCCCGCGGCTGGTCGACGATCTGCTGTCAACCGATCCCGACCTCGCGGTCCTGGTGGTCGGGATCTTCCGACTCGTCGCGGGGTGGCCGCTCAGCGACACCCAGACCGGCCTGCGTGGTCTTCCCGCCTCGCTGATCCCGTGGGCGCTGACCGTGCCGGGCGACCGGTTCGAGTACGAGCAGAACATCCTGTTGCGCAGTCGCGGCGCGGGCGTGGCCGCACGGGAGATCCCCATCGAGACGGTCTATCTCGAACAGAACGCCTCCAGCCACTTTCGACCGCTGGTCGATTCGCTCCGCGTGATGCTCCCCCTGGTCCTGTTCGCGGGGTCGGGCCTGCTGGCGTTCGTGCTGGACACCGCGCTTCTGCTGATCTTCTCGGCGACGACCGGGTCGCTGGTGTTCTCGATCGTCGCCGCCCGGGTGGTCAGCGCGACGGTGAACTTCCTCGTCAACCGGCGGGTGGTCTTCCGCCGGCGCGGGAGCGGGCGCGCCCGCCAGGCCGCACGCTACGCCGTGCTGGCCGTGCTTCTGCTCGCCTCGAACATCGTGTGGATGGAGGCCCTCACCGGGTGGGGCACACCGCTGCTGGTCGCGAAGGTCGTCACCGAGGTCGTCCTGTTCCTCACCAGCTACGGCGTTCAGCGAGCCGTGGTCTTCCGGCAGCCGGAGGCCGCTCCCGCGCCCCCACGCGCGGTGCACCCCGTCGGGGCCGGTTCGCGGTGAAGGGTGCGACGGTGTTCAGCCGCGCAACTCGATGAGCGCGGTCGTGGCCCGAGCCGTCTCGGCCTCGAAGCGCGAAGTGGAGTCCACGGGGAGGTCGGAGCCTTCCCGCACGGCCGTCTCGAAGGTGACCACCAGGCGCGCGAGATCCATCAGGCCGAGTGATCCGGAGCTGCCGACGAGCTTGTGCAGCAGGCCCGCGAACTCGTCGGTGTCCATGCGCCCGGCCAATCCCTCGCGTGCCTGGTCGCACTGTCCTTCGAACTTCTCGATGAGCCCGACAAGTCGGGCGGGTTCGAACTCGAGCAGCATCTCGCGGTACTCGGGGTCGATGACGGTGGCGGAGTCGGATTCCACGCGTTCCTCCTCGGGTCATGGGTCGGTGGCGGGCGCGGACACCTCGCGCGACGGTGTCACGGGCGTCGGCCTCGGACGGCGTGCGACCCCATCCAGTGTGCGGACCAGTTCCTCCGTGCGGAAGGGCTTTCCCAGGACGCCGTCGGCACCGGCCTCGCGGGCGTCGCGCAGCACGTCGTCGGCGACGCTGGCTGTCAGGGCGATGATCGGAACGTCACCGTGAGGGCCCTCGAGGTCGCGCACGCCTCGCGTGGCCTCGATGCCGTCCATCTCGGGCATATGCACGTCCATCAAGATGACGTCCCAGCGCTCTTGCCGTGCCGCGGCGAGCGCGTCGGTGCCGTCGCCGACGATGACGACCTCGTGGCCGAGCTTCTGCAGGACCAGGGACGATGTCTTCTGGTTGATCTCGTTGTCCTCGGCGAGCAGCACGCGCATCCCCTGAGCCGTCGCACCCGCCGCGGGGGCCGGCGCCGTCTCACGCGAGCCGAGCGCCTCCAGGAGCGCACGGCGCAGCGTCGGGCGGATCACGGGCTTGTTCAAGATGCCGGCGAACATGTCGCGCTCCTCGGGCTCGAGCGAAGCGCCGAGACTCGACAGGAGGACGAAGGGCACGTGCTCCCAGCCGGGGACGCGTCGGATTCGGCGGCCGAGCTCGACGCCGTCCATGTCGGGGAGCACCATGTCGAGGACGACGACATCGGGAACGCCCATGCGCGCGATCCGCGTGAGCAGCTCAACCGCATCGGCCGCCGTCTCACTGGCGACGCCGAGCCGATCGAGTTGCGCGCCGGTGATCTCGAGGTTCGCAGGATTGTCGTCGACGACGAGGGCGCGCCGTCCCACCAGTACCTCGTCATCTCCCGCCGCGGAGGTGACCGGCGACTCCGCGCGTTCGACGGGGAGCATGAGTGTGAACTCCGAGCCGACGCCGACCTCGCTGTCCACGGTGATGTCGCCGCCCATGGCGTCCGACAGCGCCTTGCTGATCGAGAGCCCGAGCCCGGTTCCGCCGTACAGTCGCGTGGTCGAGGAATTGACCTGGCTGAAGGAGCGGAACAGCCGGTCCCGTCGATCCTCGGGGATGCCGATCCCCGTGTCGCGCACGGCGATCGCCACGGCGCCGTCGCCGACCGCACGTGCTTCCCCTACGCACAGCACTTCCTCACCAGCAGCTTCTCGCGGCCATCCGGCATCCGCGACCGGGACGACCTGGAGACCGCGGTGCGCGAGAACTCCGGCTGATCCGGCGCGGGACCGATCACACGTCGCCGAGGAGCTCGGCGCGCACTTGACGACGGAGCACCTTTCCGATCAGCGACCGCGGCAGGTCCTCGACCTGGACGACGCGTCTGGGCACCTTGTACGCCGCGAGACGGGTGCGACAGAAGTCGCGGATGCCCTCGACGTCCAGGTCGACGCCCTCGCGCAAGACGACCGCGGCGGTGACCTCTTCGGTGCCATCCGCCCGGGGCATCGCGACCACCGCGGAGGCCTCGACGTCCGGATGCTGCTGGAGCATGTTCTCCACTTCGCTCGGCGCGACGTTGAAACCGCCGGTGATGATCAGTTCCTTGAGGCGGTCGACGACGGTCACGAACCCGTCCGGCGCGACCGAGACGATGTCTCCGGTACGCACCCACGAACCGTCGATGAGCGTGTCGGCGGTCTCGTCCGGGCGCCGCCAGTAGCCCCGGAAGACCTGCGGCCCGCGCACCAGCAGCTCCCCCTCCTCGCCGAACGGGAGGTCGACGGTGGGATCCTCGGGATCGACGACCCGAATCTCGGTGCTCGGGAACGGGACCCCGACGGTACCGGGTCGACGACTGGGCCCGATCGGGTTGCCGAGTGAGACGGGGGAGGTCTCCGTCATCCCGTAGCCCTCGACGAGAAGACCTCCCGTGGCCTCCTCCCAGCTTTCGACCGTCTGCACCGGGAGGCTCATCGCGCCGGAGATCGCGAAGCGGACGGTACGCAGGTCCATCTCGTCGCGCACGGCGGCTCGCGCGAGCCTGTCGTAGATCGGGGGCACGGCGGGCAGGAACGTCGGCGGCGTCGAGGCCGCGGCCTCGGCGACCAGATCGACGTCGAAGGTGGGGAAGAGCACGACACGTGCACCGATACTCATCGCGAACGTGAGGCAGAAGGTCATGCCGTAGGCGTGGAAGAGCGGCAACACGCCGTAGAAGACCTCCTCGCCTTCGCTCAGACCGGGCACCCACGCTCGGCCCTGCATCGCGTTGGCGCGCAGGTTCCGGTGCGTGAGCATCGCACCCTTGGGCGACCCGGTCGTGCCGCTGGTGTACTGCAGCACGGCGATGTCCTCCAACCCGGGTCCGGGAACCCGCCGCGAGAGTCGCCCGTGCGCGAGGAGATCCTTCCACCGGCGCACGCGCTTGGCCCTGGGCGCCCGGGTGAGCTGCTCCCGAGCCTTCCGTGCCCGGGGGACGGGAAGTCGCAGTGCGAACCGTTTCGTCCACGGCAACGCGGCCGGCACGTCGACGCTGACGGTCTGCTCGGGCTGCACGTCCGAGGGGAAGTCGGCCACGGTGTCGTACACCTTGTCCCACACGATCGCGAAGCGCGCCTCGTGGTCTTCGAACTGGTGCCGCAGTTCCCGCGGCGTGTACAGCGGATTGTGTTCGACGACGATCGCACCGAGCCTCAGCACGGCGTAGAAGGCGATGACGTGCTGCGGGCAGTTCGGTAGGACGATCGCGACCCGGTCGCCGGCGACGACCCCCAGCCGTCGCAGTCCTTCGGCCGCACGGTCGATCGCGTCCCCGAGGGCACGATAGGAGGTCACCCGGCCGAAGAACTCCAGGGCGGGCCTGCGCCCGAAGGTGCGAACGCTCTCGGCCAACATGTCCGGGAGCGTCTGGGTCACCTCATCGATCTCCTGCGGCACGCCGGGTGCGTAGGCATCGAGCCAGGGCTTCGTCTCGTACGGATTCGGCGTGGTCACGGATCCTCCCTCGTCGCCGGCCATCGGCCTCACCAGGCTACGCCGACCGTTCCGTGCGATCGGGCGGAACGGTCACTTCGCGGGCGCGCCGCGAACGCCGTCGCTCATCCGGTTCTCGCCCTCCCCGGCGGTCGCGGGGCTCCCTGTGCGCACGACCCACCGGAGCCTGATACAGTGGAGTGCCCGTTCGGGCCACTCTTCTTGTTCTCGCGACGCCCCAACGCACCAGCGCAGGTTGACGTTATCTCCGTGGATTCCCTGAGTCCCTGGCTGTCGCACTCTTCGAAAGTTCTCTTGTCTTCTTCATCCGCCGCAACCGCGGCCATTCTCCACACGCCTCCCGACGCGCTCACCTGGGCACAGGCCGACGACGACGTCCACGTCGCCACCCGCTCCGGCGAGTACGCCGGCTTCATCGCCGCAATCGGCGACCTGTTCGAAGCGCACGGCGCCCGAGGCGAAGACCTCGGTAGCCATGCAACCCCCACCCTCGCCCGGATCGCCGTCGCGGACGCCCTCGCGCCCCGCACCCGACCGGCCACCACACCCCCCAACCGTCGCGGTCTCACTCGGAGACCGCACAACCTCGTCCGCTCACGCGGCCGACTCATGAAAAGGAAGAACACGATGGCCACTGGCACCGTGAAATGGTTCAACGCCGACAAGGGATACGGGTTCATCGCCCCCGACGACGGCTCCGCCGACCTGTTCGCGCACTACAGCGCGATCGCAGGCAACGGGTTCAAGGACCTGCAGGACGACCAGAAGGTCGAATTCGACGCCGAGCGCGGCCCCAAGGGCATGCAGGCGGCGAACATCCGCCTGATCTGACTGCCACCCAGGGGTCGGTCGGCACGCTGACCGACCCCTGGGAGTCTGGTCGTATTCCCTTCGCCGGATACGCGGCCCCGTAACGTGGCACTCAGCGATCGGCATCCGCCGTTGGCTTCATCGGCCGACACGGTCCCGATCGAAAACAGGTAGGAACATCTCCTCCACCGTCGAGTCCCGCCTCGGTCCCATCCGACAGACCTACGCGCGAACGGAAGACTTCCCGCCGATCGCCCGCGCGTACACCGACATCTCCCAGGTCGTCCGCGAAAGCGGACTTCTCCAGCGCACCCGCTGGTTCTACATCCTCGTCGGCGCCGCCCTCACACTCGCGTTCGCGGGCTGCGTCGCCGGATTCATCCTCCTCGGCGACAGCTGGTTCCAGTTGCTCATCGCCGGCGCCCTGGGCATCCTCTTCACGCAGGTCGCCTTCCTGGCCCATGAGGCGGCTCATCGCCAGATCCTCTCCTCCGGCCCCGCGAACGACAAGCTCGCCCTGATCCTCGGCAACGGTGTGGTCGGCATGAGCTACTCCTGGTGGTCGACCAAGCACACGCGCCACCACTCCAACCCGAACCGGGTCGGCAAAGATCCCGACATCGACGTCGACACGATCTCGTTCCTCGACACCGACGCCGCCGAAGCCCGAGGGCTCCGCCGCGCGATCACCCGGCGTCAGGGGTGGCTGTTCTTCCCCCTGCTCACACTCGAGGGACTCAACCTCCACGCGCTCGCGTTCCGTCACGTCGTCCGCCGCGACCCCGTCAAGGACCGCACGTGGGAGATCGTCCTCCTCCTTGCACGGTTCGCTCTCATCTGGACCCCGGTCTTCGTGTTCCTTCCGCTCGGGATGGCCTTCGCCTTCCTCGGCGTGCAGCTCGCGGTGTTCGGCGTCTACATGGGCGCATCCTTCGCACCGAACCACAAGGGCATGCCGGTGATCGCCGCCGATGCCCGCCTCGACTTCTTCAGCAAGCAGGTGCGCACCTCCCGCAACGTCTCCGGCGGCTGGTGGGCGACTTGGCTCATGGGTGGCCTGAACTACCAGGTCGAGCATCACCTGTTCCCGAACATGCCCCGCCCGCACCTGTCCCGGGCCCGCAGTATCGTGCGCGAGCACTGCCGCACACTGGATGTCCCGTACACCGAGACGACGCTGTGGCGTTCCTACGGCATCGTCATCGCCTACCTCAATCGCGTGGGCCTCGCCGCGCGTGACCCGTTCGACTGCCCCGTCTCCGCCACCTATCGCAGGGTGTGACCGCGCTGCTCGCGGCACGACAGCGGCCGGGACCGGCATCGACCGGCCCCGGCGCTATGGTGTCGCCATGAGTGCAGATGAGGATCCGGCTGAGCGCCTCGCGGCACTCTGCCGACGCGCCGGACTCCACGTCGCCGTGGCCGAGTCCCTCACCTCGGGCGGCGTCGCAAGCGAGGTCGGTCGCGGAACCGGGGCTCAGGACTGGTTCCGCGGCGGGATCGTCGCGTACGAGACGACGGTGAAACAACGCCTTCTCGGGCTTCCCGCCGACGCCGACCCCTGCTCGGCCGCGTCCGCCACTCAGCTCGCACGAGCCTGCCGAACACTCTTCGACGCCGATATGGCCGTGTCGACCACCGGCGTGGGCGGACCCGATCCTCAGGACGGCCACCCCGCGGGCACGGTATACATCGGCTGGGCCACTGCGCAGCAATCCGGTGCCGAGCTGGTGCAGCTCGACGGTGATCCATCCGAGGTCGTCCGGTGCGCCACCGAACGTGCGGTGCTGCGCTTGGCCTCCCTCGCCGACGCCCTACACGGATAGTCCCGCCAGGGCGCGGCGTCCGCCTGCCCACATGCGACGTCTTCCGCGGACAACCGGACTCGCCGCACCGCCACACCCGCTGCCGCCACACCCCCGGGTCACGCCCGGCACGCGCTCCCTCCCCGCATGACCTTTCGACGCACCTCAGGAATCGACGCGGCCATATCCGCGTCGAGGCGACGCAAGTTGTTCAGGGCCGCGCCGATGATCTCAAGTTGCCGCTCCACGGCCGAGCGCCGCAAGTCATCGCCGAGGTATTCACTCTGAGTGAGACCCTCGATGAAGCATGAGAGCGACACACGAGAGAGAGCGTCGCGATCAAGCAGCAGCCGGAAGCTCATGAGCCGGGTGTAGATCAGACGCTGCAGCGCGACGAGTCCCGAAGCACCGGCCCTGGCCGGTGTCACCGGGCGAGACCCTGGAGCGAGCAGTAGAAGGTAAACGTCATCGACCCATCGCGGCGCGCCGCACCAACCGTCGCGGTTCCGGCGAGGCGACGGACGAGGTCCGATAGCTGCGCGCCATTCGCGCGTTCGATGGTGTTCATGCCCCCTGCATACCTGGGAGGGGTATCATCCTGGAGGGAGCGAGGTGATCACTATGGCCGGACGCAGCGGAGGCGCGTGCTTTGCGCTTCGGTGGCTGTGGCGTGTCATCCTCGCGGTAGCGATCGCGTTTGGCGTCTTCGCGATGCACTCCGGCGTGTCCGCGCCTGCGACCGACCATGCTCCGATCGCGGCAACAGCGGCCAGCCATCACACCGCCGAGCCGACGGCTGTCGAAGAACCCGCATGCGCGGGGTGCGTCGCCCCGGGCGGGCATGAGATCGCCGCCGCGATGTGCTTGTTCATTCTGCTCTCCGTCGGCCTGTGGCTTGCACCTCCCCAGCTTTCCGGACTGCGTATTTCCGCGCTCTCTCGGCAGTGGATCGGCGTGTTACTCAGGCACACGCGCGTGCCCGTGCCGTTGTCTCTTCATCAGTTGTCGATCAGTCGGATCTGATCGTTTCTCGCACCGGACTTGTCCGGGTGTCCGTCGCGCTCGCTGAGCGCGGTGCAGAGAAACGACACGAGGGACTGAGAGAGAGATGAAGAGAAGAAGTGTGCGCTGGATAGGCGCATTGGCAATCACGTCGACGCTGGCTGTGACGGGCTGCACGGCCAGCGGCACGGTGACCGCACCGACGTCGACACAGTCGGTAGAGACATTCACATCAGCCGACGTCATGTTCGCGATCATGATGATTCCGCACCACGAGCAGGCCGTTGCGATGAGTGACGTTCTCTTGAGCAAAGAAGACATCGACGTGCGAGTCCGCGAGCTCGCCGAGGGAATCAGGGCTGCTCAGCAACCGGAGATCGAGCTGATGGAGTCCTGGCTCGATGAGTGGGGAATGGATGAGTTCGGCGACATGGGCCGAATGACTCCGGGGCCCGGGATGATGATGTCCGAGATGGACATGTCCGTCCTGGAGGACGCCTCGGGGACAGACGCGGAACGTGTCTTCCTCGAGGAGATGATCGTGCATCACGAGGGCGCGATCCAGATGTCTGAGGCTCTGCTCGAAGCGGGATCGAACCCCGACGCTCGCGACCTGGCGGAGGAGATCATCGTCGACCAGACCGACGAGATCGCCCTCATGCGCGACCTGCTCGCTGAGTACTGAGCCCGAATCCTTTGCGGGGTAGCCGCTGTGCAAAGCGGCCCCTACCGCTGTCTAAACGAAAGGGTGCTCATGCGCCGTATCCATCGTGTCCTGGCTGTGTCCCTTGCAGGGCTCGCCGTTGTTCTTTCCGCCTGCTCGCCGAGTGAGCCACCGACCACAGGAGAGGAGCACGCTGCGACGGTGTCGCACGTGCATGGCGCGGTCGTCGACCCATCGGGAGAGGGATTCCTCCTGGGGACCCATGAAGGCGTCTACCGTGTCACGGCGGACGGCGAGGTATCCGGCCGTGAGGGCAGCGTGGTCTTCGACGCGATGGGTTTCGCCCGCGTGGGAACCTCGCTGTTCGCTTCGGGCCATCCCGGACGCAACACCCCGGCCGAGTGGGGCGACCCCCACCTGGGAATCATCCGAAGCGACGACGCTGCCGGCAGTTGGCAGTCGATCGCTTTCGCCGGGACACGCGACTTCCACGCTCTGACCGGAACACCGGACGGGACCATGTTCGGTGCCACGACCGACACCGCAGCGTTGCTCATGAGCACAGACCTCGGTGTCACGTGGACCGAGACGGGCGCCCAGCTTCGCGCGTTCGCCCTGACGGCCGACTCCTCCGGGCGACTGGTGGCTCTCACTCCCGACGGAGTGATGGTCAGTGACGATGATGGCGCGACCTTCTCGCCCTGGGACGGCGCCCCACTCCTGGTCGTCGCCGGGTCCTCCCCGGACGGTAGCCACCTCGCGGGCATCGACTCGTCCGAGCGAATCTGGATCTCCTCCGCCGCAGACACGGCGTGGGAACAAGTTGGAACCGCACACGGCGCGGCACATGCAATCACGGTCACCGACGCCGGCGCTCTCCTCATCGTCGACGACAGTGGCGTGACGCTCCTTCCATCACCGTCATCCTGACGCGCACCCGAATACCCCATGGGGGCATGCGGTCGCAAGGCCCCCGCAATCAACTCGGGACGGCTTCTAACCTGCCGAACGCAAGATCGCCCGCACCGCCCTCATCGAAACGAAAGGCTCAGAGATGTCCACCGATAACTCACAGAACACCGACGGACACGAGTCCGACGCTCGCTCGAAAGTGACTGCGAAGACCTATCTGAAGTTCGCCGCAATGATCCTCACCGGAATGGTCGTGATGTATTGGGTCATGTTCGCCGGGTCCTGGGAGTGGTCCCACATCCGATTCAGCGAGAGCCGAGTCTTCATGGCCCTCACCATGGGCGGCACCATGGGTCTGGTCATGCTCGCCTGGATGCTGAACATGTACAAGAACTGGAAAGCGAACATCGCCGTCATCGGTGCGAGCCTGCTGCTCATCGGCGGCGGTATCGCCCTCGACCGATCCCAGATCACCGTCGACGACACCAACTTCATGCAGGGGATGATCCCCCACCACTCACTCGCGATCACCCGATCCGAACGCGCGCAACTGCAAGACGTTCGCGTCTGCGAACTCGCCGTGGAGATCAGTGAAGCTCAGCGCCGGGAGATCTTCGAGATGGACTGGCTCATCCAGGACATCGCCGATAACGGACCCGCAACAACCCCTGCTGAAGCAGCAGAGCGGCCCGTCCCGGACTACTCCGAGGCGGCCGCGCGAGATTGCGCGACCGACTAGCGGAATACGGGACGTCGAGTTGCCCAGGAAACGGTCGAAGGGGAAGACGCTCCTCTCGCACGCTCAGGTCGCCGCTCTCGCGTCAGAATCACGTCACCCTGACCTTGGGTGGCCTTCCTCGCGTATACGGGCCTCAGGTGGGGCGAAGCGACCGGGTTGCGGGTGAAGCATGTCAACACTGACAGGCGGCGGGTGAGCGTCGAAGAGAACGCGGTGATGGTCGGCAGCTTCGTCGAGGTCGGCGCACCGAAGACGCATGAGATTCGGTCGATTCCGTATCCGCGCTTCCTCGACGACGCGATCAGCGCGGCGATGGAGGGCAAGGGGCGGGATGATCCGCTGTGGGGTGATGGTCGTCTTCACATGCGGCTGCCGAACTCGCGTGACGGATGGTTCGCTGCCGCCGTGCGCCGGTGCAAGCATCCGACCCTGACTTCCCCCGGGTGACGCCTCACGATCTTGCGCCACACTGCCGCGTCGCTCGCGATCTCTGCCGGCGCCAACGCGAAGGCGTTGCAGCGGATGCTTGGTCATGCGTCGGCGGCGGTGACGCTCGACGTTTACGGTGACCTGTTCGATGACGATCTGGACGCTGTAGCTGCGTCGATGGATGACGCCCGCGCCAAACAGGGTGTTATCACCGTGTTATCACGGGGCGTTCTCCAGACATGAAGAAACCCCCGCGATCCCAGTTGTGGCAAGGGTTCTGCGGGGGTTTCAGGTGGCGGTGACGGTGGGATTTGAAACCTGGTGGGACGGCATCTCACCGGCTGCACTCGATCTCCACGCCTGCACTCCCCTGCAATCACGCGGGACCCGAAATCTCAGGGACTGCACCCGACTGCAGGCGATCTCCTCATTTGTTCACGCGTCTGTTCACGGCTGGGCGGGTCCGCGCCGACCGTCGCAGTCCGCCGACGCCAAGCGCGACAACCGGACTCCTTGCCGGAGCGACGCGCGGGTAGCGGAGTCCCACGTCTGCTCCTTGTACGGACCCGTCCGATCAGGCGCTCACCGCCACGGCGTCTTCGAGTTCGACCATCACCGCTTCGCTGGGCGTGTATCCGATGCGCCATGCCTTCAGCCACACGGTTCCGGCGGTCTCGAGCGGGCCCCGGTAGATCTGCCAGTCACGTCCATCGGGTTCCACTCCCATCATTCGTGCCATGGGGTGGGCAGCCATCGGATGCGGCTCCGAGTTCTCGGGTGTCGTCGTCCATCCGATGCGCGCGCCCGGGGTTGCGCAGGTGGCGTGCACGCGACCGTCCTCGTCGGTGGTGATCTCGACGGGTGCGGTCGCCGCAGCGATGCCCCCCGGGCGCCAGGAGGCGGCGAGATCGGCCTCGGGCATGTCGGCGAGGTCGTCGATTCGCTCGTGCCAGCCGTCCAACGCTGCACGCATCCTTTCGAGATCGTCGCGATGCCCTGGATCGTTGGCCAGGTTGCGCTCCTCGTGCGGATCGGTGAAGATGTCGAACAGCTCCTCGACGGGTTTCGTCGCCGCGACGACGGCGCGCTGTAGCGGTGTCATCTTCGACGGTGTCTCCCCCACCGCGAGCTGGTTCGCTTCTTCGAACGCGAGGCGACGGAACTCGGCCCAGGTGGAGAACTTGTCTGCGTACTCGTGATGCTGCATACCGCTGCGGTCCGGGTGGCGATGGCGGGTGTACCGGAAGCGCTTGTCGCGGACCGTGCGCGAGCTGTCCTGCTGCTCGTCCATGCGATCGCGCCCGCTGAACACATACTCGTTGGCGGCGGTGGACGCCCCCGTGGTGTCGATCGCGACGGTGCCGTGCATGTGTTCGGGGATCGGGAGGCCCGCCAGCGACAGCATCGTCGGCGCCATGTCCATCAGGCTCACCACATCCTCAATGGTGGTGCCGGCGGCGATGCGGTCGGGCCAGCGCACGATCAGCGGCACACGGACGCCTGCCTCGTTCGCCCACCGCTTCGCCCGGGGCATCCCGACACCGTGGTCACTCCAGAACACCACGATGGTGTTCTCGGCGAGGCCGTCCTCCTCGAGCTGGTCGAGGATTCCCCCGACCCAGAGGTCCATTTCGGTGATCAGGTCGAGGTACCGCGCCCATGCGATGCGGAAGGGCTCGGTGTCCGGGTAGTACGGCGGCAGCTCGACAGCCTCGGGGTGGTGCCGTTGCTCGTCGGTGACGTGCGCCGTGGCCGCCGCGAACTCGTCGTCGCTCAGATAGATCGCCGACTCGTGGGTGATGAGCCCGTGGAACGCAGCGAAGAACGGGGTGTCCGCGTCGGGACGCCCACGCCAGTGCGCATCCATGCCGATCTCATCGAACGTGGTGCCAGGCACCTCCATCTGGAAGTCGGTGAAGAAGTTGTTCGTCGTGTAGTACCCGTGCTCACGGAACAGCTCGGGCAGGAGGACGACCTCGGCGGGCGGCACCGCTCGGGTGCGCATGTGCATGGTGCCGATGGCGGTGGGCTGGCACCCGGTGTACAGGGAGGCGCGGGACGGTGCGCACACCGGCGCGGTGGCCATCGCCTGGTCGAACCGCGCGCCTTCCGCGGCGAGCCGGTCCAGGTTCGGGGTGATCGCATGTTCGGCCCCCGGCCACACGCCGGCATAGGCGCCCAGGTGCGGGTTGATGTCGTGGGTGGAGATCCAGAGGATGTTGGGCTTCTCGCTCATCGCGGTTACTCCGTTTCGTGGGTCGAGTCAGGCAGCGGGCGAGTGGTGGAGACGCGCTGCGAGGCGAGCCTTGTCCCGGATGTATGCCGGGTAGAGCGCGGTAAGGAGTACGCCGTTCGCGAAGACGACGACCACGACCGTCCAGAACAGTGCCCCCTGGATACCGATCGCATCGGCCAGGAATCCGGTGATGAGGGCGAGCAGCGAAAAACTGATCGACTCGACGACCGAGATCATGAATCCGAACGCAGCGCTACGAAGTTCGGGCGCGACGACGGCCATGACGATGGGGCGGTTGAGGATCGGGTTCCACCCCTGCACGGCCCCCATCAGGGCGAAGAACACGGCGTACCAGACGATGCTGTCGTAGGTGAACTGGGTGGCCAGCAGCGCAAAGACGCCGAACGCGAACTGGGCGAACTGCAGCAGTCCGATGCGACCGGCGTTCGGGCTGATCTTGTTGAACCAGTCGCCGAGGTACCCGATGAGAATGTTGCCCACCAGGTAGCCGATACCGAACGGCGCCATGATGGTCGCCGCGACCGGAACGCTCAGGCCGTGCGCCTCCACGAGCATGATCACACCGAACGCCGCCATCACCGGGTGCGGGGAGATGAGGCGACTCAGCGACAGGATGAGGAAGGAGGGGATGCGGAACAGCGGCAGCACCTTCTTCAGGGTGAGATCACGTTCCGTCTTGGCGCCCTCGACGCCGCCGTCGGCGCGACCGTCTACCGACCCGATGCCGGGGTCCTTGAAGAAGATGAGGGTCAGGATGCCGAAGAGGATGTTCAGCGCCCCGAAGACGAAGAACCCGTATCGCCATCCGTTCTCGACGTTGGCGAGCTGCCCGATCAGCGGAGTCGTGAGGGCGCCGAACCCGACGAGCGCCCCGTACACCCACCCGACCACACGGGCACGCTTGGCGTCTTCGAACGAGTCGCCGACGACCGTGGGCAGGAACACGTGCCCGGCCATCGCACCCCCGACCATGATCGTGTAGAGGATCAGCAGTTGGGTGAAGTCCTGCGAGAACCCGGCGAGGATGCTCCAGACGCCCCAGAACCCGCCCGCGACCGCGAGGATCGTGCGCCGGGTGAAGAACTTCGTTAGGAACACGAGGACCGGACCCGCGATCACGCCGAACAGGCGCCCTACCGAGAGCAGCACCCCGAGCGCGCTCGAGGCGAGGCCCAGGCTCGCCTGGATGACGGGGAACAGGGCATTGATGAGGCCGGAGTCGCCGCCGTCGATCGCCATCGTTCCCGCGATGAGCCAGACGTTGCGCTTGCGGCCCTTCATCGGCGCCTGGTCATTCGTCGGCGCGGCGCCGGCGGCCGGGCGAGTGCCGCCGGCGGGTGCGGCGTCCTGCATGGTTTCCATACTCACTCCTGTGTGGGGATTCGGGGAGCGGCGTCTGTGCCGCGAACACGACCGTAGCATAACTACCGAGTACTCGGTAGTTAACGTGTTTTCCATGAGAGAATGGCACTGTGGCCCAGAGGACGACCCGACAGCGAACGCGCCTGACTCCCGACGAACGCCGCCGGGGGATCCTCGAAGCCGCGCTCACGGTGTTCGGACGCGATGGTTACCGGGACGGGTCACTGCAGGACGTGGCCGCCGAGGCGGGCCTCACGGTCCAGGGCCTGCTGCACTACTTCCCCACCAAGGTGGACCTGCTGATCGCAACCCTCGACCGGTGGCAGACACAGGCCACCGATGACTTCAGCGACCTCGCCGAAGGAGACCTGCGCGAGATCGGCCGAGCGATCCTCGCGCGAAATCTGAGCCACCCAGGCGTCATGCGCCTGAGGATTGTCATCACCGCCGAGGCGACCAGCGAGAGCCACCCCGCGTACGACCGGATGGTCGAGCGTTATGCCGACATCCAGCGCGTGTGGACCGAACGAGTCGCCGAGCAGATCGCGGAGGGGAGGTACTCTCCCGACCTGGATGCCGAGGCAACCGCCGCCGCGATGATCTCACTGCTCGATGGCCTGCAGCTCCAGTACCTCCTGCGACCCGAGATGGACCTGCTCGCCGCCTACGACGCCGCAACGCAGAGCATGTTCCCCGCCCCGTAGGGCTGCCGTGCGGCTTGACCGTCCAGTCCCGCGCCCCTGCCACGCTCTCGTTGCAAGTGCGATGCTCGCGGTCGATCGACTTTCTGCGAGGGATACCTCCTTGGGCACTCCGGCGGCGAACACGTCCACACGAATCGGGAATGAGTACACGCTCGTCGCGACCGAGGCAGGCTTTCGCCGCGTCCCGGCGGCGGGAGGTCGGTAGGGTCGTGGGATGCGTGCGCGCCGAACCGTCATGGTCTATGTCGACGGGTTCGCGCTGTACAAGGGGATGCTCCAGTACGAGTTCCCTCAGTACAAGTGGCTCGATCTCGAGGCGCTCTCGCGTCGGCTGTTTCCGCACCGCGATGTGGTGGGTGTGAAGTTCTTCACCGCGCCGCTCAAGCCGCTCACCAACAACCCGGGTATCGGGCAGCGGCAGCAGATCTACTGGCGGGCGCTGCGGACGACGAACGTGGAGATCGTTCAGGGCAAGTTCAACTTCGTCCGGCAATACCTTCCGCTGCACCCCGAGGAGGTGGACGCGGACGGCCGAGTGGTCACCGTGCGCGTGAAGCGGCCCGAGGAGAAGGGCAGCGATGTCGCCCTCGCGTCTCACCTGATCGTCGACGCGATGGAGGACCGCGCGGACTCGTACGCGGTCATCACCAACGACTCCGATCTGGTGCCGCCGATGGAGCTGCTCAGCGCACGGGGCAAGGCGCTCGCGCTCGTGTCCGTCGCCAAAGAGAAGTACAACAAGGCGTTCGAGGCCGCAGGTCTGGAGACCGTCCGGCAGATCCGCCGCGGCACCCTCGCGGCGTCACAGTTCCCCGGGTCGCTGCGCGACGAGGAGGGGCGAACGATCCGCAAACCGCCGTCGTGGCCATAGAAAGAAGCAGGCCCCCGATTTCTCGGGGGCCGCGCCCGGTAGCCGAAGCATCCGGGTGGTTATGCGTCCACAATACCGCAACACGGCCAGCCCAGGCTGGACAGCCCGCACGCCCACGAATCTCGCCCGGCTCGACTCAGCGGGCACGGGCCCGATGGCGATCCCGGGGAAGGGATGTCGTCGCCAACGTGCTGTGGTGGGGATGGGAAGTGTCCATGAGTACAGCACTGTTCACGGCGGCCGGTTTCTGGTGCGCTACAAGAAGCCCGACGGGGTTCACGCGGGCAGGCGCGGGTTCCTGTCCCGCGCGGACGCGAGCTCCTATCTGGGGTTCATCGAGTCGTCGATCGCGCGGGGCCGGTATGTCGATCCGATGACCGCGCGGGTCACGGTCGGGGACCTCGCGTCGGGGTGGGTCGGGTTCCAGACCGCCGTGTTGCGGCCCTCGTCGGCGCGGAGTCTGGAGTCGGCGTGGCGGGTGCATGTCGCCCCCACCTGGGGGTCCCGGCCGCTGGCGGAGATCACCCACAGCGGCGTGCGGGCATGGGTCGCGGAACTCGCGGGGTCGGCCGACAGGCGGAT
Organism: Microbacterium sp.; assembly: GCA_002703245.1. Taxonomy (GTDB): domain Bacteria; phylum Actinomycetota; class Actinomycetes; order Actinomycetales; family Microbacteriaceae; genus Microbacterium; species Microbacterium aquimaris. Next base: position 20,942 of record NZTV01000075.1, on the reverse strand, counting down.
GGGTAGCATCCACCCCTACCAAACGTCCAACGGAAAGCGGTACGTCGCTCGCTACCGGAAGCCCGATAACTCGCAGGCTGGCAAGCGCGGCTTCAAGACCAAACGCGAGGCGGAACTCTGGCTCGCATCGGTCGAGGTCTCCAAGAGCCAGAACGACTACGTCGACCCCACCGACTCCCACGCCCTGATCGCGGAGCTCGCAGACGTGTGGCTTCAGGATCAGGCGGCAGTACTGAAGCCCTCGGCGATGCACCCGCTCGAATCCTCCTGGCGCATCCACGTGAACCCGAAGTGGGGATGGCGCGAGGTCGGCTCGATCCGCCACAGCGAGGTTCGAGCCTGGGTCACCGAGATGACCGCGGTGCGGGGCGCCGTGACCGTCATCCGCGCGTATGGGATCCTCGCGTCGGTTCTCGACATCGCCGTGCGCGACCGACGCATCCGTGAGAACCCCGCTCGCGGCGTCCGGCTTCCGAAGAAGAAGCCCAAGCCGCGCGTCTACCTCTCCCACATGCAGGTGCACGAGCTGGCGGAGCAGTCGTCGCATCCCGAGGTGGTGTACTTCCTCGCGTACACCGGGCTTCGCTGGGGAGAGGTGACGGGTCTGCGCCTGCGCCATATCGACCTCGCGCGCCGCCGCGTGCAGGTGCAGGAGAACGCTGTGCTGGTGAACGGGACGCTCCACGTCGGTACCCCGAAGTCGCATGTCAGTCGATCTGTGCCGTATCCCGACTTTCTCGAGCCGCTCGTCCAGGCGTGCATGAACGGCAAGAGGCGCGATCACCTGCTCTTCGGCGACGGCACCAACCACATGCTGCTCCCGAACTCGCGGGACGGCTGGTTCGCCGCTGCAGTCCGCCGCGCACAGAAGCGCGACCCCAACTTCCCGAAGGTCTCGCCCCACGACCTCCGCCACACCGCCGCGAGCCTCGCGATCAGCGCCGGCGCCAACGTGAAGGCGGTACAGCGGATGCTCGGGCACGCGTCCGCTTCGATGACGCTCGATACCTACGCCGACCTGTTCGACGACGATCTCGATCTCGTCGCGAACGCGCTTGGGCGGGCGCGACGCGCAGCCTCGCTTCCGGGCGCCCCGATGATCTTGTAGGGGCAGGATCACCTGGACCAGACATCAGCCCGGACGACACTACTTGTGACGTCGTTCTTGAGCGTCAGTCCGATACTTCGGGTTCATGATCGAGCCACCCCCGGGGTACCGTGCGTCAATCCCTCCGGCGTCGATGTTCCTGGCTGACGAGCGTTCGTGAATTCGTTCGGCCCCGTCGCTCAGCCTCTCGGTGTGGGCGGACTTCGATAGTTCACCGGCGATACGAGCGGAACGAGCGTGACTGTCCCGTTCCTCTGTAGACAGATCGCTGATCACCTTCAACGCCCCAGCTTGACTCTCCGCCCGCCTGCGGCGAGCCCCGGGCTTCGTTGGCCACGGTCTCGCCTTGAAGGAGATGATGGTATCGAGCGCCGAAAGCAGGCTCATCCGATCCGCTTGTAGCTCACTCGCCAGCGAGACGACCGAGGCGTCTACGAGTTCGCTGCCGGGGATCCGGGACAGCGCCTCGTCGAGGCTTCGACCGGCAGCGACCACGAGACTTCGCTCCCGTCGATACGGTTCGAGCGACATCCCTTCGAGGTGGAGGAGAGCACGCGCACTGCGGATGAGCGCAGAGCGGGCAATCGCAACCTTTCTACACGCCAGCTCGCTCGCATGTTTCGACAGCTCGCTGGGGTCCATTCCTTCACCGGACTCTCCCATGGATCTACCCGTCCAATTGTCATCTCTCAGGACATCGGTGACGAATCTGTATCAGGACATCGGTGACAGTTCTGCGGTCGTTGGTGGTGACACTTCTCGGTTCTATCTGTGAGGGATGAGCCGTGTTGAGCCCGTCGATCCCCGTGTCCGCCTCGCGATCGCGCAGTGGCCGCCCGACGCGCCCCGGGGCGCGGTGACGACGTTCTGCGCGGAGCACTCGATCTCGAGGAAGACGTTCTACGCGATCCGGAAACGCGCGCTCGAGGAAGGGCAGGCCGCAGCGCTTGAGCCGCGCTCCCGACGTCCGACCAACAGCCCGTCAACGATCACCGACGAGGTGAAGAAGCAAGCCGTCGCGGTGCGGGCAGCGTTGGAAGCGTCCGGGCTGGATCACGGGCCGATCAGCGTGCACGACAAGATGACCGCGCTCGGGATGACCCCGGTCCCCTCGATCGCGGCGTTGGCGCGGATTTTCCGGGAGACCGGCGTTGCCCGCGCGGAGCCGCGGAAGAAGCCGCGGGCCTCCTACCGTCGGTTCGTGTATCCGGCGCCGAACGCGTGCTGGCAGCTGGACGCGACCGAGTACGTCCTCGCCGGCGGCCGCAAGTGCGTGATCTTCCAGCTCATCGACGACCACTCCCGGTACGCCGTCGCGTCCCACGCCGCGGTCGGTGAGACATCCCGTGACGCGATCCGGGTGGTCCGCAAAGCGATCAAGCGTCACGGCGTCCCGCAGCGGCTGCTGTCGGACAATGGCATCGCGCTGAACCCGTCGCGGCGTGGGATCGTCGGCCAGCTCGTCGAGTACGTCTACCAGCTCGGTGTCGACCCGATCACCGGGAAGCCGCACAAGCCGACCACACAAGGCAAGAACGAGAGGTTCCACCAGACCTTGTTCCGGTACCTGGACAAGCAGCCCATCGCGCGTAACCTCCGCGAGCTGCAGGCGCAGGTCGACGCGTTCGACCATATCTACAACACCGAACGCGGACACCAGGCGTTGCCGGGGAGGATCACGCCGTTGCAGGCGTGGGAAGCGACGCCGAAGGCCACCCCGCCCCGTCCCCGGCCGATCAAGCGGAAGCCGAACGACCCGCTGCCGCCAGCACCCTCGCCGAACGGTCGGGTGCTCGACGGGATCCGCGTCGCGACGGTCCACCCGAACGGGTCGATCAAGGCCCGCGGCTGCATCTTCAACGTCAGCTACCCGATGCGCGGGAAGGACGTGTTCGTCCTCTACGAAGCCGCCGGGATCATGGTCTTCGACGACCAAGGCACCCTCATCGTCGAGCACCTCTGGCCACCGCCCGGCGTCAAGTACGTCGGCAATGGCAAGCCCCGCGGGCCGAAGAAGAAGGAAGTGTCACCGATGTCCTGACACACGAAGTGTTACCGATGTCCTGATGCAGAACTGTCACCGATGTGCTGAGACATCACAATCTACCCGTCCAATCGTTGCGTCCACACCGTTTGTTCACATTTTGTTCACACTGGCCCCACTCCAGGCAAGACGAAACCCCCGCGATCCCAGTGTTTTCAAGGGATCTGCGGGGGTTTGGGATGGCGGTGACGGTGGGATTTGAACCCACGGTAGGGGTGAACCTACACAACATTTCGAGTGTTGCACCTTCGGCCGCTCGGACACGTCACCGCCCACCAGCTTACGACAGGTTCACTTCCCTGGCCAATCGAGCCGCCCCCGCGGCGTGCTTCGACGTCGAGAGAACGGTCACCCGGACCTCCGCGGAGCCCGCCATACTGGGCTCATGAGCGTGATCGAGAACTCGAAACTCACCGTCGTCGGCGCGGGCAGTGTCGGCGCGAGCACCGCGTACGCGGCCCTCATCCGCGGTTCGGCCCGACACGTCGCCCTCTATGACATCAACGCCGCCAAGGTCGAAGCCGAGGTGCTCGACCTCGCGCACGGCACGCAGTTCACCGGATCGAGCGACATCGTCGGCTCCGACGACGTCTCGGTCGTCGAAGGCTCGCAGGTGGTCGTCATCACCGCCGGCGCCAAACAGAACCCCGGCCAGTCCCGCATCGAACTGGCCGGCGTCAACGCCGGGATCATGCGGAAGATGATGCCGCAGCTGCTCGAGGTGGCCCCCGACGCGATCTACGTCGTGGTGACCAACCCATGCGACGTGCTCACCGTGCTCGCGCAGGAGGCCACCGGTCTTCCGACCGAGCGCCTGTTCGCCTCCGGCACCGTGCTCGACACCTCCCGACTGCGCTGGAAGCTCGCCGAACGCGCCGGGGTCTCGCGGTCGAGCGTGCACGCCTACATCGTCGGCGAGCACGGCGACACCGAGTTCCCGCTGTGGTCGAAGGCCACCATCGGCACCGTCCCGATCCTCGACTGGGAGACCCCCCGCGGCGATCGCATGACCGTCGATGAACTCGACCAGATCGCCGACGACGTCCGCAACGCCGCCTACAAAGTGATCCAGGGCAAGGGCGCCACCAACTACGCCATCGGTCTTTCGAGCGCCCGCATCGTCGAGGCCATCCTCAACGATGAGCACGCCGTCATGCCCGTCTCCCCCGTGCTCCACGACTTCCACGGCGTCGACGGGGTCGCCCTGTCCGTCCCGTCGATCGTCAGCGCCTCCGGCGCACGACCGATCCGTGGGACGACGTTCGCACCGAACGAACTCGACCTGTTCCACCGCTCTGCGGACGCCCTGCGGGACGTCGCCGCGTCATTGCGCTGAACCGCTTCCGGATGTCGCGCCGCGACGAGGTCTGCACTCCCGGGGGCGGCGCGGCATCCGGTATTGCACCGACCTCGGCCCCACTCAGCCGGCGGAGACGCCGCCACCCGGGATGGCGCTCAACAGATCCCGCGTGTAATCGTGCCGCGGCTCGGCGAACACGCGCCCGGCCGACCCCTGCTCGAGCATCACGCCGCGCCGCATCACCGCGATCTCGTCGGAGATCTGCCGGATGACCCCGAGGTCGTGGGAGATGAACAGGTAGGTCAGGTCGTGCTCGGCCTGAAGGTCGACCAGCAGCTGCAGCACCTGTTCTTGCACCGACACGTCGAGAGCCGAGACCGGCTCATCGAGGATGATCATCTCGGGCCGCAATGCGAGGGCCCGCGCGATCGCGACGCGCTGACGCTGGCCGCCGGAAAGCTGCGCAGGCCGACGGTCGGCCAAGGCCGGATCGAGACGCACATCGGCCATCAGTGCGCGTACGGCTGAGGCACGCTCGGCCCGGGAACCCATCCCGAACGCCCGCAACGGCTCATCGATGATCGCCCCGATGGTCATCCTCGGGTCCAACGACCCGAACGGGTTCTGATAGACCACCTGCAGTCGACGGCGCAGCTGACGCAGCGCCGTGCCGCGCAGCCGCGTGATGTCCACCCCGTCGAAGGTGATCGTCCCGGCATCGGGTTCCACGATGCGCGCGATCATGCGTGCCGTCGTGCTCTTGCCCGAGCCTGACTCCCCCACGATCGCGAAAGTGGTACCGCGCGCGATCTCGAACTCCAGCCCGTCAGCGGCGACGATCGGCGCCGACGCCGACCCGTAGCTCTTCGCCAGACCCTGCACCCGCAGGAACGGCTCCGCCATCTCGGGGACGGCCCGGGCCGTTCCGCCGGTCGGTTCCAGACGGCGACTGCGCAGTCCCGGCGCCGCGGCGACGAGACGACGGGTGTATTCGTGCGTCGGATTCGTCAGGACCTCGGTCGACGTGCCCCGCTCGACGATCTCACCCTTGTTGACCACGACGATCCGATCCGCACGATCGGCGGCGACGCCGAGGTCGTGGGTGACCAGCAGCACCGATGTCCCGTGGCTCTCCCGCAGGGCCTGCATCCGGTCCAACACGTGCCGCTGCACGGTGGCATCCAAAGCGCTGGTGGGTTCATCGGCGATGACGAGATCGGGATTGCAAGCCCACGCGATGCCGATCAGCACACGTTGGCGCAGACCGCCGGACAGCTCGTGGGGGTACTGACGCGCCCGTTGTCCCGGCTCCGGAATCCCCACCTCGTCGAGGATCTCGACCGCACGCCGACGCGCGTCCGGCGGTGTGAGGCCCAGGTGGCGACGCACCACCTCGGCGATCTGCTCACCGACGCGCACCACCGGGTTGAGGCTGTGCGAGGGATCCTGTGGGACGAATCCGATGCGCGCACCGCGCACGCGACGCAACGCACGCTGCGACAGCCGCATCACGTCGATGTCGTCGAAATCGATCGAGCCGCCGACGATCGACGCCTCGCCCGGGAGCAGGCGCACCAGTGCATGCGCGATCGTGCTCTTGCCCGAACCCGACTCACCGACCACGGCGAGCACCTCGCCGCGTCCGATGTCGAGGTCGACACCGCGCAACGCCGGGTTGACGCCCGCGGGGGTGGTGTACTCCACCCGCAGGTCACGGACGGTGAGCAGGGGTGCGGGGGTCATCGTTCCCCTCCGATGAATCGAGAGACACGGTTGACCGAGAGCACGACCAGAAGGATGACCATACCGGGGAGGATGCTCAGCCACGGGGCGACCGCGACGAAGTCCCGGCCGGCCGACACGAGCGAACCCCACTCGGGTGCCGGCGGCTGGGCCCCGAAACCGAGGAAGCTCAGCGCCGATACGGCCAGGATCGCCAGTGCCAGCTCGAGAGCGGCCATGGCGATGATCGGCCGCGCCGCATTGGGAAGGACATGTCGGACGAGGATCGTGGGTCCGCGCACGCCGAGGGTGCGCGCCGCTTCGATGTACTCCTCCGAGCGCACCCGGATGACCTGCGCGCGCATCACCCGTGCGAACGTCCCCGAGGTGCCCAGCCCCACGCCGAGCCCGATCGCGACCGGCCCGAACCCGAGCGAGGCGACGACGATGAGTGCCAGCAGGATGCCGGGGATGGCGATGACGACATCGACGAAGCGCATCACGACAGCGTCAACGGGGCCACGCAGATACCCCGTGATCAGGCCGATGATCGCGCCTGCGGTGACGCCGGCGACCACGGCGAGACCGGCCGCCGACAGCGACAGACGTGCCCCGTAGATGACGCGGGAGAAGACGTCCCTCGCGAGATGGTCGGTTCCGAACAGGTGCTCCCAGCTGGGCGGGGCCAGACGCAGAGCGCCGACGGACTGGTACGGGTCGTACGGGGCCAGCAGAGCGGGGGCGATGACGGCGAGCGCGGTCAGCGCGAGGATGACGACAGACAAGACCACGTCGGGGTGACGGAGGTACTTCACCGCCTGCCTCCCTTCGACCCGATCAGTCGGGTCCGGGTACGCGGGTCGATCACGCCGTACAGCGCGTCGACGATGAGGGTGACCACCGCGTAGACGGTGGCGACGACGACGATGATGCCGAGCAGCACGTTGATGTCGCGCGCGAGCACCGCGTCGACCATCAGACGCCCGATCCCGTCGCGGGAGAACACCGTCTCGACCACGGCGGTGCCCCCGGCGAGGTATCCGATCTGCAGACCGATGATCGTGATCGCGGGCAGCATCGCGTTGCGGAGCACGTGGCGGAAGACCACCGTCGTCTGCGACAGGCCCTTGGCGTTGGCGGTGAAGACGAAGGGGCTGGCTCCGGCATCGAAGACCGCCGCGGAGAACACCTGGAAGAACACCGCCGCCGTCGGCAGCGCCAGGGTGATTCCCGGCAGGACCACACTCGAAAATCCTGTCGCACCCGAGGCGGGGAACCACCCGAGGCCGAAGGAGAACACGGTGATGAGGACGAGCCCGGTCAGGAAGGCGGGGATCGCGATACCCAGCGGCGGGATCTGCAGCACGAGGTTCCGCATCCATCCCGGTCGTGCGATGTAGGCCCACACCGTGAACACGAGCGCGATCAGAAAGCCGACGACCAACGCGAAGACGGCCAGTGCCGCCGTCGGTCCGGCCACCCGCAGGATCGTCTCCGAGACGGGGATCCCGGTGGCGATCGAGACCCCCAGGTCACCCCGGAAGATCCCGAAGAAGCCGGTCAGGTACTGCTGCCAGGCGGGCCCGTCCAGGCCGTATCTGGCACGCAATTCCGCCAGCACCTCCGGGTCGGTGCTGGTCGCGTCCCCACCGCGCACGGCGAGCGCGGCGAGGATCGGGTCGCCGGGCAGCGCGTGGATCAACAGGAACGCGACGGTGTAGGAGGCCCACACCACGAACAGGGCTTGGCCGATCTTGGGCAGCAGGAAGCGAACCGCCACCCCGACCCGTCCCCGTGTCGTCGTCCCTGGGCCCACGCGCTGCACCGGCGTCGTCATCACTCGGAGGTGACGACGGTGTCGTACAGGTGGATGCGCGAGGCCGAGTCGAACGTGATGCCTTCGACACCCGCGCGCGACGCGTGCAGCTGCACCGTCTGCAGGGTCGGGATCACGTACGCGCGCTCGGCGACGATCTCCTGGATCTCATCGACGATCTCCTGACGCGCGTCGACGTCGGCGGTCATGCTCTGCTCCTGCAGCAGGGCCTCCAGCTCGGCGTCGTCGACGATGCCCCAGCGCGAAGGCGAGTCGACCGACAGCAGCACGCGCAGCACGTCGGGGTCGGTGCGGGTGAGCCCTGCGCCGAGCATCTCGTAGTCGCCCGTGGCGATCGCGCCGAAGAAGTCACCGGCGGTGACCATGTTCAGCTGCAGGTCGATGCCCACCTCGCGAAGCTGCTGCTGCGCCGCCTCGAGGACATCCTGCGCGTAGAAGGCGGTGACGGTGACCGTCAGCGGCTGTCCGTCACGCTCGTAGATGCCATCGGAGCCGAGCTCCCAGCCGTCGGCCTCAAGCACGGCGGTCGCCCCGTCGGGGTCGTACGCGAGCGTGTCACCGAGGTCGGTGAAGCCCGGGGTCGAGCTGGTCAGCACGCTGGTGGGTGCCGCGCCGCTGACAGAGCCGGCGATGACGTTGATCTGGTCGCGGTCCAGTCCCATCGTGATCGCCTGACGCACGCTCTCGTCACCGAGCAGCCCCTGCGTGGTGTTGACGACGAAGGAGTTCGGCACGCCGGGGTTGGCCTTGGCGTACAGGTTGTACTCGTCGGTGGTGAAGCGCGACTCGTCGATGTAGGGCAGGTCCTGGATGGCGTCGTACTCGCCCGACGACAGCCCACCCGTGCGCACGCTCGCCTCGGTGATGATCGGGAAGGTCACCGTCTCGAGGTAGGCCTCACCCTCGTGCCCGCGCAGCTCGGAGGCCCAGTCGTAACCCTCGCGACGGTCGATCACGATCGAGTCGTTGGCGACGTAGGAATCCAGCACGAACGGGCCCGAACCGATCGGTGCGGCACAGCGTTCCTCAGGAGTGGCCGTCGCGGACGCCTCGGAGAGGATGCCCAGCGACATCGTCGTGGCGCCCTGCAGGAACGCGACGTTGGGCTCGGCGAAGTTCACGGTGAACTCCGTGTCGCTGATCACGTCGGTGCCGGTGTAGCCCTCGAGGTAGGCACCTGCGAGCGATGCGGAGCCGCCGAGTTCGATGATGGTGTCGAAGTTGGTGGCCACGACCTCGCTGGTCAGCGCGGTGTCGTCGCTGAAGGTGACGTCATCGCGCAGCGTGAAGGTGTAGGAGGTGAGGTCGTCGCTGACTTCCCAGCTCTCGGCGAGCCACGGGACGATCTCTCCGGTGTCGGGGTCCTGGTCCAGCAGCGAGTCCGTCAGCTGACGACCGACGTTCAGCGCGGTCGTGACCGACGTCTGCTGCGGGTCGACGCAGCCGGCGTCTTCCATCAGGGCGAAGACGATGTCCTGGTCGACGTCTGCCGCGGGGGTCGCGGCGCCGTCGGCCTCGCCGGAGCAGGCCGAGAGCGCGACGGCGGCCACGGCCACACCGGCGGGGACGGCGGCCCAACGGGCCGTGCGGGTTCGGGTGATCACAGAGTTCTCCTAGGGGGTGGAGGGGAGGGGTGGTGCGTCAGTCCGGCAGGGTGCCGGCCACGAGCTCACCGCGGGCGACGACGGCGACGATGTTCTCGGTGGTCAGGGTGTCGATGTCCTCCCACGGGCGACCGCGGACGACGATGAAGTCGGCGCCGAGGCCCGGGAGCAGGCGTCCGGTGGTCTCACCCATCCGGATGGCGTCGGCGGCGTCGGAGGTTCCCGCGCGGAGGGTGCGCTCGGAGGTCCAGGCGAAGCTACGCCGCATGAGGCGCATCTCTTCGAGTTGGTCTCCGAACGCGATCATCACCCCGTTGGCGTCGGTGCCGAGCACGAAGCGCACACCGGCGGCGGCGGCCCCGACGAAGTTGGCGTCGCGCTCGGCGACGACCGCCTGCGCCTTCTCGGCCGCCTCGTCGCTGACAGGGAAGCGACGCTCGGCGATCGCGTCGTTGATGAGCAGGGTCGGCGCGACGGGGATGTCGCGCTCGATGAGGATCTCCCAGTGGCGTTCCTCGATGCCGGTTCCGTGCTCGATCGAGTCGACCTCGAACTCCAACGCCAGGTCGATCCCCTCCGCGTTGTGGGCATGGGCGGCAACGAGCATGCCCAGGGCGTGCGCCTCGTCGACGGTCGCGGCGATCTCGGCCGTGGTCTGGTTGCGCCAACCGACCTTGTCTCCGACCGAGAGCACGCCACCGCTGGTGTAGATCTTGATGCCGTCGGTTCCCGAACGCGCCCACTGGCGCACGAGCTTGCGGCACTCATCGGGTGAATCGGCCGTCGGCGCCCGATGCGGGAAGTGCGGCGGGGTGAACAGGTCGCCGTGCCCGGCGGTCATGCCCACGGGGCAGTTCACACGGAGGCGAGGTCCGGGGACCAGGCCCGCCTCGAGAGCGCGCGCGGCGGCGAGCTGCACCGTCGACCCACCGAGGTCGCGCAGCGTGGTCACCCCGGCCGCCGCGGCCCGTCGTGCGTGTGCGACCACGTGCAGTGACCGCTCCTCCGCCGGCGTGATCAGAGGCCACGTCATCCAGTCGACCGACCCCGATCCGGCGTGTGAGTCCATGTGCACGTGGGTGTCGACCAGGCCGGGGATCACGCTGTACTGCGCATCGGCCTCACCCTGCGGCGTCCCGACCGCGGAGATGACGCCGTCCTGCCACGCGAGGGAGCGCACGCCCCGATCGGCGTCGCCGTCCCACAGCGACATCGCCGAAATCCGCTTCTCCGTCTGCGCCACGCGGGCCCCTCTCGTGTGCCGGACTCCGGCTCTCTCCTCGTGCCGGCTCGGCACACGAACGGCCACACTACCTACCACGATTCAGAAAAAGGTCAACAAGTCGACCTGAAGAGGATGTTTTACAGGTCGGAAACAAACAATGAACCGTGATTTTGAAGGGAATGAGGAATGCTGGTTGCGTCTCGATCGGCTCTCTTGTCGATAAGTCGAGGAAAGTAGGGGGAACGATGCGGAGCGCATCACTGGAAACCGGCCGCCGCATCGCGGTCTCGTTGGCACCGGGCGACGATCTGATCGGATCGATCGCGAGCGCATGTGCCCACCACAGGATCGCACAGGGTGTCATCGTCACCCTCAGCGGCGCCTTCCGCGATGTGGAGCTGATCGCCGCGCAGACCCCGTCGGCCGACCCTGAACCACCCCTGCCCGAGAGCGTGCACATCCCCTACACGGAGGGGATCGGGTCCGGCACCATCACCACCGGCGCCGAGGGCCACGTCGTCCACGTCCACCTCGCCGTCGGGCGAAAGGACGCCGGGGCGCGCGCGTTCGCCGGCCACGTGCTCGCCGCCGAAGCCCACTACGTCGTCGAGATCGTCATCGACGAAGTGCTGAACCCACGGATGCTCCGCACACCCTCCGACCAGACCTGGGGGCTCCCCACCCTGGACTTCGCCGAGCGCGCCGAGGCGACCTCGTGAGCACCGCCCTGCCCCTGCCGCCCCCCGGAGGGGACCCGGTCGCTCTTCGCATGCAGCACGGTCTGCTGCACTTCGTCAGGGAGGCCGCCGAGAGCGGGGCACCGTTGCCCGGCGAGCACGAGCTGACGGCACGACTCGGGTGCACCCGGCAGCAGCTGCGCAACGCGATGTCCACCCTCGAGGCCCAAGGCATCGTCCGGCGGCGCCAAGGCACCGTCACGACGGTGGACCCCGTCGCGCTGCGGCTGAGCGTGCGCCTCGAGGAGCAGCTCGAGCACACCGACCTGCTCGACCGCCTCGGCTACCGTGCGAGCGTCGAAGTCCTCACCTCGCAGACCGGGACGCTCCCGTCGCAGGCCGCGGCGCTCATGGAGCTCCCTCCGACCACGCGCGCCCACCGCGCGCGGAAGCGATGGCGCGCCGACGAGACCGTGGCCATGGTGGCCGACGACGTCGTCCCACTCGCCGACGAAGTCGAGGCCCGTGACGGCGAATCGATCTTCGACCTCGCTCACCGCGTCTGGGGTGAACCGGTCATCTGGGAGGTCAGCACTCCCGGGGTCGCCCTGCTCGACGAGGCGCTGGCGACGACGTTCGAGCTCGCCGTCGGGACGCCGGTCATGACGTTCGAGCTTGTCGGCGTCGGCGCCAGCGGAAAGCGGCTGATGTACAGCCTCGAGTATCACAACCCCGCCGTGGCCTCCTACTCGGTGGTGCGCACGGTACGCCCGCCTTGGCACGGCGGATGAGCCTTCTTGTGGACAAGTGAGATCCCCGGCGGGATCGCCGGGTGACAGCTCGCGCACATTTCCGGGGATGATTTCCATCGTGTTACATCTGTGGCGTTCTCGATCCGTGCACTTGTCGACAAGTGGGCATGCTGGGCTATTGTCGTGAGCGTCTTCGGAAAGGTCGTCATGCCACATCCGCCCGCCGCCACCGTCCGCGTCGACGAGCAGCAGATCCGCGCCCTCCCGAAGGCGGAGGTGCACGTGCACCTTGAGGGCACGTTCTCGCTGATCGACCTGCTGACCCTGGCGAAAGAGAACGGGGTCCCCCTGCCGGGGCCGGCGGCGACCATCTTCGACATCTCGACCCACGCCGACTACGTCGCGCCGGAAGTGACATCGGGCGGCGGCTCGGGCGCCGGGGCGGCAGGACTCACGGGCTTCCTCCGTTTCCTCGACTGGCAGTGCGGGCTGGTCCGCACGGCCGAGCAGGCCGCACGGGTCGCCTACGCGTTCGCCGCCCGCCAGACCGCCGCGGGTGTGCGCTACAGCGACGTCATCGTCAACCCGACGCACTGGAACGCATGGCGAGGGCGCGAGTTCGCCCTGCTCGATGCACTCGCCGCCGGTCTCGACGACGCCGAACAAGACGGCCTGTGCCGGGTGAACATCGCCTACTCCCTCCTCCGGTCGCAAAGCGCGGTCGACGCCGAGACGATCGTCGCCGAGCTGGCCCGCACGCGCCCCCGGCGCGTGGTGGCCCTGTCGGTCGACGGCGACGAGAAGGTCGCCGGGCGCACGGGCGAGAAGTTCCGCGACGCCTTCGCCGGCGCGGCCCGCGCCGGCTTCCACCGCACCGTGCACGCCGGGGAATCGAGCGGACCGGACGGAGTCTGGGACGCGATCGATCTGCTCCAGGCCGAACGCATCGACCACGGGGTGCGCGCCGTCGAGGACGAGGCTCTCATCGCACGCCTCATCGACGATCGCATCAGCCTCGGAGTGTGTCCGAGGTCGAACGTCACCCTCGGAATCTACCCGGACTGGGGGGCGCACCCCCTCCGCAGGCTCGTCGACGCCGGGGTGCTCGTGACCGTGAACACCGACGACCCCGCACCGATGGGGACCACGCTGGATGTCGACTGGGCCGTCACGGCGGAGCGTTTCGGGTTCGACCTGTCCGACATGATCGGGTTCGCCCAGCGTTCCATCGACGCCTCGTTCGCCGACGAGGATCTGAAGCGCGACCTGTCCGCAGAACTGCTCACCGTCAGCGCAGCGCTGCGGTGACCCCGAGCCGGCCGTCGCCATCGTGTCGACCCCCCGCGACATGATGGCGGCGGTCTCCCCGTCACACGGGACGACGACCCCCCGCACCGGAGAAGAGACCGGATGACCGACAAGACGCAGCTGATCCCGACCACCGCCGAACTGATGCGGTTGCGGGCCGTCGCGGCGGGCCTGGAGCGGCCCGACGTCATCGTGCGCGGCGGCCTCGTCCTCTCCCCCGGCACCGAGGAGTGGCTCGAGCGCGACATCCTCATCGCCGGACGCCACATCGCCACGCTGACCCCCTGGGGCCACGTGACCGGCGCCGAACACGAGCTCGACGCGCGGGGCTCCTGGGTGGTGCCGGGGTTCATCGACGCGCATCTGCACGTGGAATACACCAACCTCACGCCGGGCCAACTGGCGCGCGTGAGCGTGCCACGCGGCACGACCACGGTGCTGACCGACCCGAACGCGGCGGCCAACGTCTGGGGCCCGGAAGGCATGGACTACATGCTCACCACCGGTGCCCCGTTCCACATCTTCCAGCAGGTCTCCCCCACGACCCCGGCCTCGACCACGCTCGAACGCGGCGGCGCGGTCATCCCCGAAGAGACCGTGCTCACGCGCCTCCACGACGATGTCACCGCCACACTCGGCGAGGGAAACCCCTTCGACCTCGGCGAGGTGTCCACGGCACGCTTCCGCGAGGCCCTGGTCGCGGGACGCCGCATCACCGGGCACACCGCCGCGCAATCGCACGAGACCCTGTGGAGCTACCTCTCCGCCGGCGTCGGCGACGACCACAACGCGGCCACCGTCGAGGAGGTGCTCGAACGCACCCGGCTGGGCGCGATGGTCACCGTCATGGGGTCCTCCCTCGCCGACAACACGGTGCCGCTGTTCGCCGACCTCGACGCCGTCGCACCCGCCCTCCGCCACATGTGCTTCTGCGCCGATGACAAGCACGCCCTCGACCTCAGCGGACAGGGCCACATCGACCACCACGTCCGTCAGGCCGTCCGCTTCGGCGTCGACCCGGTGCTCGCGTACCGCATGGCCACCGCGCAGCCGGCGCACTACTACCGACTCGACCAGGTGCTCGGCCTGCTCGCGCCGTCGCGGCTCGCCGATCTGCAGATCATCCCCGACCTCGCCGAGGTGCGGCCGACGACCGTGATGGTCGCCGGCGCCGTGGTCGCCCGCGACGGTCGCGCGGTGTTCGACGTGGACGACGAGGTCCCTGCGTGGACGCGCGACAGCATCCGTCTACCCGACGTGATCGATCCCGCCCTTCTTCGGGTGTCGGCGGATACGCCTCGGGCCCGGGTGCGGGCGATGGAGATGTACGACGGCTACTTCAAGCGTGCCTTCGAGGCCGAACTCCCGGTCGCGGGGGGCGCTGTGCAGTGCGACACCGCGACCGACGTCCTCAAGATCGCGGTGATCGATCGCCACCACGCCGAGCCCCTCGCCGGAGTCGGATTCGTGCGTGGATTCGGGCTACGCCGCGGCGCGATCGCCATCTCGATGAACTGCCCCAACATGAACATCGCCGTCGTCGGCGCCGACGACGCCTCGATGCTGCGCGCGGTCGAAGAGATCCGCGCGATGGGAGGCGGATTCGTCACGGTCGACGGCGACGACGTGCTCGCGCGCGTGGAGCTGCCGGTCGGCGGCATGATGAGCGACGCCCCCTTCGAACAGACCGCCGCGGCGCTCGAGCACGCGCACGCCGTCACGGCCGCGCTCGGCTGCCCCATCCCCTCCCCGTACATCATCCTGTCGTTCGTGGGCCTCTACGTGGTGCCCGATCTGGGCGTGACCGAACGGGGACTCGTCGACACCTTCTCGCAGGAGGTCGTCGACGTCCTGCTCCCGGGCCCCGTCGACGCGTGCGGCCACACCGACGCCGACCGGCATCCCTGACCCGAAAGGACCCCGATGCTCACCCGCCCCTCCCCCGTCGCCGTCCCCTCCGACGAACAGCACTGGATCGACACCGTCACGACGCTGGCCGCGGGCTTCGCCGAGACCGTCGCCGACGACGACATCGCCGCCCGCCTTCCGATCGAGCATCTGCGCGCACTGGCCGACAGCGGACTGGACACCGCCTTCCTCCCGGTCGAACACGGCGGCCAGGGCGTGTCGTACGCCACGCTCGGCCAGATCGTGCGCATCCTCGCCCGCTCGCACCCGGCGGTGGCCACCGTCTGGCTCATGCACATCGGCGCCGCCCACGCACTGGTGACGACCGCGCCGGCGGAGGCGGCGGCGTTCTACGCGGGTGAACTGCGCGCGGGCAAGCGGTTCGCCAACGCCCTCAGCGAACCGGCCGGTGGCAACCACTTCCTGGCCTCCCAGCAGGATGCGTCGCCCGTCGACGGCGGGTGGAGCCTGACCGGGCGCAAGCTCTTCGTGTCGGGGTCCGAAGCCGCCGACCACCTCTTCCTCAACGCCCGCGTCGACGGCCACCCCGCGTTCTTCGGCGTCACCGTGGACGAGACGGTCTCATTCCCGCCGATCGACGAGACCATGGGCATGCGGGCCACACGCAGCCGCACGATCGCCTTCGACGCCACTCCGCTGCCATCCGCACGCATGTGCGGGATGCCCCCGGTCGACTACGCCAACCTCATCACCGTCGGATTCGCGTTCATCTCGATCGGCATCGCCGAGTCCGCACTCGACGCCCTCTCCGCCACCGCCCACCGGGCCAAGGGCGGCGCCGTGCTCGCCGAACAGCAGTGGGTCAAGCAGGAGACCGCGATGGTCTGGGCGCAGGTGACCGCGGCTCTGCTCATGGCCGAGCGCACCGCGTGGCTCGCCGACGGCAAGGACCCCCAGGCGATGCCCGCTGCGACCGAGACGAAAATGCTGGCCAACGAGGTCGCCAAGACCGCCGCGGCGCTGGCCCTGCGTGTCGGCGGTGGCGGCGCATACCTCGTGCGCTCACCCATCCAGCGGATCGTGCGGGATGCGCAGGCCGGCGCGCTGATGGCCTACTCGGTGCCGTTCAGCCAGGAGATCGTGGGGCAGGCCGTGCTGGAAGCCGGCGTCTGAAGAGGCCACCACCCGGTCGACGCGGCGATGTCGCACGCCGCGCGTAGCCTTGCGGTGATGGCCACCAGACGCACGACCCAGACCGCCCCGTACCGGTGCACCGAGTGCGGGTGGACCACCGTGAAGTGGGTCGGACGATGCGGCGAGTGCCAGCAGTGGGGCACCGTCGTCGAAGCGGCCGAACAGACCGGGATCGTCCGCTCCGTCGCGGCGGTCGCCCCCTCCGCGCAGCGCGCGGCACGGCCCATCACCGACGTCGACACCCGGGACACCCCGCGGCGCACGTCCGGGGTCGCGGAGTTCGACCGCGTGCTCGGAGGCGGTGTCGTCCCGGGCGCGGCCATCCTCCTGTCGGGCGAGCCCGGGGTCGGCAAGTCGACGCTGCTGCTGGAGGTCGCCGCACAGTCGGCCCGCGCAGGTGGTCGGGTGCTCTACGCCAGCGGTGAGGAATCCACCGCCCAAGTGCGCCTGCGCGCCGAACGCACAGGCGCCCTCCACGAGCAGCTCTTCCTCGCGAGCGAGACCGACCTGGCGACGATCCTCGGCCACATCGACGAGGTGCGTCCCGACCTGCTCATCGTCGACTCGGTGCAGACGGTCGCCTCCGCGCTGAGCGACGGCGTGGCCGGGCACCCCTCCCAGGTCCGCGAAATCGCCTCCGCCCTCATCCGCGTGGCGAAGGAGCGCAATCTCCCGGTGGTCCTCGTCGGACACGTCACCAAAGACGGATCCATCGCCGGCCCCCGCGTGCTGGAGCACCTCGTGGACGTCGTCTGCCACTTCGAGGGCGACCGCCAGACGTCGCTGAGGTTCGTGCGGGCGCTGAAGAACCGCTTCGGCCCGACCGACGAGGTCGGATGCTTCGACATGACCGGCGACGGCATCGCCGAGGTCCCCGACCCGAGCGCGCTGTTCCTCGGTCATGGCGACCCCGTCCCCGGCACGTGCGTCACGATCGCGCTCGAAGGTCGCCGCGCCCTCCCGGTCGAGGTGCAGGCCCTGACCATCGACACGACCGCCCCGAACCCCCGACGCGTGGTCAACGGCGTCGACGGCGCCCGCGTCGCGATGATCCTCGCGGTACTGGAGAAGCGCGCCCACCTCCCGCTGTCACAGCACGACGTGTACGTATCGACCGTGGGAGGCGTGAGACTCGTCGAACCCGCGGCCGACCTCGCGATCGCGGTCGCGATCGCCAACTCGCTCAAAGACCGGGCCCTCGCGCGCGGTACCGCGGCGATCGGCGAGCTCACCCTGGCCGGCGAGATCCGACCGGTCACGCAGGCCTCGCAACGGCGCACCGAAGCGGCGCGCCTGGGCTACAGCACCGTCGTCGACGCCGAGCAGCGCACCGTGTCCGCGGCGCTCCGGGCGATGGACCGCTTCGCCGCCCCCGCGTCGGCCGAGACGGCGCCGGAGTTCTGAGCGATCAAGCGTCGAGTGCCGCGAGCAGATCGGTCGGCGTGGCCTGCATCGGATGCGGCCCGGCGATGTCCAGGAACACCGTGGTGATCTCCTCCTCGTGCGCGGCGAGGAACGCGCGAAGCCACTGCGGGGACTGCAACGCCACGCCCGCGGGAAGGCTCTCCGGCTTGTGGGCGGCGTCGCTGAACAGCAGCAGCGCGATATCCCCGGAGGTCGGGTCCCGGTAAGTCCAGACCTCCCCCACGTCGAGCGGATTGTCGCGATCCCCCACGGTCATCAGCGGCACCACGGTCGGGCCGTGCCGCAAGGCGAAGGCCACCGCGGCCATGTCCTGGGTCTGCAGCGCATCCGTCAACTGCGTGTTGCGGAACTCGAGGGACTCGGACTTCTTCGAGCGCTTCTTGCCTGACGCCATCGCTCCAGCCTATCCGGCGAGCGGGAGAGAAGAGGGGGACGTGGGGACGAGGCGAACTGGGGGATCGACTCGGCCCCACGTCACGCTCACGACAGAAGTCGGAGCAAGCTTCGTGGCCCGCTGGGTGATCCACTGGGAAGGATCAGCTGCTGGGGACAGTTCCAGGCGTACACCGAAGCGCGTCCAGTCTAACCCGAGTACGAAACCGTATCTGTCCCCTCTTTGGGGGACAGGACGATATATCAGTCGGGCTGGGGCGCCGGCTCAGTAGAGCAGGAAGTACGCCGGCTCCGTCGAGGAGACACCGCCGATCTCCACATCCAGGTAGTAGGACGCGCCTCCACCGGGAGCGCCCGGTCGCCCCGCCTCGGAACACGTGTCGACCGAGGAGCGGGTGCGATCCCACTCGACCGGCGTCGAACTCTCCACGGTCTGCCCCGCTTCGAGCAGGACGAGCATGTCGCTGGGTTCGCTCTGGCAGTCGGTGGAGCGCCACCACACGTCGGAGCCGCTCATCACGGTGAACGACTGCGCGGAGGTGCCCACGTTCAACGTGCAGTCCGCACCGTTGTTGGTGAGTCGGATCGACAGCAACGGGTTCTCCCCCGCCGCGTACTCCGACTTGTCGGTGACCGCCTCGACCGTCAGGTCTCGCGCCACGCACGGGGTCGCGGTCGGCGTCTCCGACTCCTCCGGAGAAGCGCTCGCCTGCGCCGCGGACGTCTCACTCGCCGTCGGGGACGGCGTCGCGGTCGGACTCGCCGATGTCGCCGTGGGCGTCGGAGCGGGCTCGGACTCCGATGCCGCCCACGCCTGCCAAGGCTGGGCGACGAACAGCCAGACCAGACCCGCGACGACCACCAGGAACACCAGCAGGACGGCCAGTCGACGCCGACGATAGACCGCCGGGGAGTGTCGCCGCCTGCGCGGGGTGTCGCCGCTCATGTCCTCCAGGGTACGCACGCCGCCCGCGCGCACGCTGTGGGCGCGCCCATGACGACGATCCGCACGCCGCGGGGGTGAATGTCAGAGCGTCTTCAGCATCCGCGTGTTGCCGAGGGTGTTCGGCTTCACGTGCGCGAGGTCGAGGAACTCCGCCACCCCTTCGTCGGGGCTCCGGATGAGCTGCGAGTACACATCCGGGTCGACCACCTGCTCGCCGATCGTCTCGAACCCCCGCCGCGCGAAGAACTCCACTTCGAACGTGAGGCAGAACAGGCGTGTGAGTCCGAGCTCGCGCGCCTGCGTCTCGAGCGCATCGACGATGGCCGTACCGACCCCCTTGTGCAGCCAGTCGTCCGAGACGATGAGCGTGCGCACCTCACCCAGCTCCTCCCACATGACGTGGAGGGCACCGCAGCCGATGAGATTGCCGTCACCGTCCTCGGCCACGAAGAACTGCTGCACCGCCTCGTAGAGCACCACCAGGTCCTTGCCGAGCAGGATGCGCTTGTGCACGTACGGCTCGAGCATCGCCTGGATGGGCCGCACATCGCGGGTTCGGGCAGGACGCACGACGTATTCGGCCATCCCTCCACCATACGCCGCAGGATCCGGGGGCATGCGGAAGGGCGGATGCCGTCGCACCGGCCCCGGTCCTCCCGGGAGGGTGCGACGGGCATCCGCCCTCGTGTCGCGTGGCCTCAGCTGGAGGCGGCGATGTCCGGTGTCGCGGTGATCTCTCCCGCGGTACCCACGCCCACCGAGACCTTCTCGCCACGGGGACCGTGCTCGAACAGGAAGAGGCCGTTCTCGGCGTCGACCTTGACGTGGTCGCCGGGGTTGAGTTCGCCGTGCAGGATCTTCTCGCTGAGACGATCCTCGATCTCGTGTTGCATCGCGCGACGCAGCGGGCGAGCTCCCAGGGCCGGGTCGAATCCGACCTCGATGAGTCGCTCCTTCGCCGGCAGCGACAGCTCGATCGTCATGTCGCGGTCGAGCAGGCGCTCGCTGAGTCGCTTGGTGAACAGGTCGACGATCTGGATGAGCTCGCCGCGGTTCAGCTGCGGGAACACGATGATGTCGTCGACGCGGTTCAAGAACTCGGGCTTGAAGTGACGCTTCAGCTCTTCGTTGACCTTCCCCTTCATCCGGTCGTACGTCGTCGACGTGTCACCCTCGACCTGGAACCCGACCGGGCCACCGGCGATCGCCTGCGAACCGAGGTTCGTGGTCATGATGATGACGGTGTTCTTGAAGTCGATGAGGCGCCCCTGACCGTCGGTCAGACGACCTTCTTCGAGGATCTGCAACAGCGAGTTGAAGATGTCGGGGTGCGCCTTCTCGATCTCATCGAAAAGCACGACGGAGAACGGCTTGCGGCGTACCTTCTCGGTGAGCTGACCGCCCTCTTCGAAACCGACGAATCCGGGAGGGGCGCCGAACAGACGCGACACGGTGTGCTTCTCACCGAACTCCGACATGTCGAGGGAGATCAGCGCACCCTCGTCGTCGAAGAGGAACTCGGCGAGCGCCTTGGCCAG
>NZTV01000074.1 GCA_002703245.1 Microbacterium sp. | reverse complement strand
GGGCGGTGCTCACCGGCGATATCAGCCGGTGCTCAACCGCGATATCCAGTGGTGCTCAACCGCAATAATCAGCGGTGCTCACTGGTCCAAATACTCATCAATGATCACCGACCGGGAAGCCGAGTTTGTCGCGTTCGTGGTTGATGACGTTCAGCGTCGTCAAGCGGCTGAGGACGAGTTCTACCGTTCGCTTGGCGATCCTCCGCTGGAGGAGTCATGAGCAACGCGGCCGAAGTGACTGCGCCCGTCTCACCATTGCTGGATAGTCGAGAGGTCGCCTCGTACCTGAAGGTCTCCGAATCGACTTTGTCTCGATGGCGCTCTGCGGAGACCGGGCCACCATTCATCAAGCTCGGCGGTATCGCCCGATACCGGCTCGAAGCCATCGACCAATGGCTACAGAACTTGGAGCCGCACCATGGCCCGCCCAGTTGAGCCGATGCCAGAGTCCTCACCCCGACCGGTGCCACCGATCGGGGTGAGGATCTCCACCGACATGGAACGACGCTCCTACGGGATTCGAGCGCGGGCACGCTGGACCGATCCGCTCACCAAGCAACGCGTGATCCGCACCGAAATCGTAAAAGACGAGGCAACCGCACGGGCATTCTTCGAAACGCTCCGGAACTCTTCGGTCAAGGGAATGGACGTCTCCATGACGCTCCTGGAGTTCTTCACCTCGATCGACGATCGATGGGCACGCGGCCTCGATATGACCTCCACCGGCGACAACTACCGCTACGGTCTTCGGCTCCGAGTACTCCCGGCGCTTGGCCATCTGCCCGTCACGCAGATCACCGCTGGAATGATCGACCGCACGATCGACGGTTGGGAGAAGCAGTACGGCGCATCGACGATCAAGAACACCATCGCCCCACTCGTGCGGGTACTCGACGAAGCCGTTCGCGATGGCCTGATCACCATCAATCCCGCCAAACACCGTGCGAAGCGGAGTCTCCATCGAAACGCCTTCCGAATCCAACCCGCCGAAGATGCTGCTCCGCGCGCGCACGCGATCCCTGACCTGCAGAAACTGAATCAGCTCGCGTCCGCCTGCGGCGCCGTCCATCAGTCCTATTCAGACTTCGTGATGCTCGCCGCTCTGCTGGCAGCACGTTCTTCCGAAGTCTCCGGACTTCAAGTCGGAGACGTGGACTTCACAAAGAACCTCGTCATCATCAGACGACAGGTCTTCCCCGGCAGGGGCGGCCTCATCACCAAACCAACCAAGAGCCGCAAAGAGCGTCGCGTGCCGATTCTCGACCCACTCCGGCCGGTCCTGAAAAGACTCTGCGCGTTCAAGCAATCAGACGCACCACTCCTCGTCGGTCCGCGGGGCGGTTTCCTCACGACGGCCACCGTTCGCGACGCGACCAGCTGGGACCAGGTTGTTGCTGACCTCGGCCTGCCGAACCTCACCCGACACGGTCTCCGACACACCGGCGCCACCTGGCTCGCCGACGCCGGAGTCCCACTCCACGTCCTCCAAGAGATACTCGGACACGCATCGATCGAGACCACTCGCGGCTACCTCCACCCCGATGACCGCCACCTCGCCTCCGCCGCGGAACAAGCCAACGCCTTCCTCAGCAGAGACACTCCTCGGAACCCATCGCGACGACCACGGCAGGGCACCGGACGCGGCCTATGAGCGGCTCCGTCGCCGGTTTCCACCGTTCTGGTCCCCTTTTGGTCCCCCTATCCACAGACAGAGCGTCGCAGCGGATTCTGTCATCCACAGGTCGACCACGCCAACCTGCCCAGGGGGACCAGAGGGGGACCAGAGAAAACGACGTCCAGAAACAACAAATCCCTGATGAAAATTGCTTCTCATCAGGGATTTTCTGTCGGGCTGACAGGATTTGAACCTGCGACCCCTTGACCCCCAGTCAAGTGCGCTACCAAGCTGCGCCACAGCCCGTGGCATTGTTTTTCAGTTGTTCGGGCCGACCGAAGAGTGGTAAACCACTTAACCCCCAGTCAAGTGCGCTACCAAGCTGCGCCACATCCCGGAATCCGGACCGTGATCCGAACAACTCCCCCATCTTAGCCGCATCCGAACCGTGCCGCGAACCGAGCCGACACCCGCGCGTTGCGAAGCCCTCCAGCGGCGCGAGTAGCCTCGAAGGGATGGGTGACGACACCGCGACGGCACGGCTGACGCCGCGGTCCGTCGTCGCCGTCGCCGGGCTGGTCCTGGCCACCGCCGGCACCGCGCTTCCCCTGTCGATGGCCGCACCCACACTCTCGGCCCAAGCGGACCGCTACGGCACGACCACAGCCGACACCACATGGGTCCTCACCGCGACGCTCATCGTCGCCACGGTGTCCGCACCGGTCATCGCCCGACTCGGAGACAACCACTCCCCCCGCCGCGTCCTCCTGTCGATCCTGCCGGTCATCGCACTCGGCCTGTTCCTCGCCGGCACGGCGACGGGCCTGACCCAGCTCATCCTCGCCCGCGCTTTGCAGGGCCTGTCTGGCGGCGTGTTGCCGCTCGCGCTGTCGCTCACGCAACGGATCGTACCGCCGCATCGCCGGACCCTGTGGGTCGGGATCTTGGCGAGCACCTTCGCATCGGGCACCGCGCTCGGTGCGGTCCTGGCGGGCGTCCTCGTCGACGCCTACGGCACGCCCGCCCTCGCATGGGTTCCCCTGATCATCGTCGCCGTGGCAGAGGTCGTGCTGGTGGTCTCCCTCCCCCACACGCCCACATCCGGCTCGCGACGTCTGTACCTGCGCGCATCCCTCGCCCTCGGGGCCGGAGGCGTCGCGCTGCTCCTGGCGATCACGGAAGGAGCGAAGCTCCCGTACCCGTTCGCAACCGTGCCCCTGTTGATCGTGACAGGGTTGCTCGCTCTTGCCGGATGGGCGCGCACACAGTATCGGCGCGACACACCGCTGTGGAACAGGGCGGCCCTTCGTCGGCGCAGTGCGCTCATCGCCGCGCACATCATGGCCCTCCTGGGCGGTGCCGCCCTGTTCGGGATGTTCGTCTCCCTCCCCGCCTTCGTCGAAGCCTCCGACGGGCTGGACCTGTCGATCGTGATCGGCGGGGCCCTGCTGCTGCCGGCCACCGCCGCGATCGCCGCGGTCGGTCCACTCGCCGGATTCCTTCGCCGGGGACTCGGGCGGCGCGGAACGGCGCTCCTCGGCGCGATCACCGCCACGGCCGGGGCGAGCCTGCAGTGGATCGCACCACACGAGATCCCGGTGCTGCTGGCCGGATCCACACTCCTCGGCGCGGGCGTGGCCGTCACCTTCGCCGCCGCTCTGACGGTGTCGATCGAACTCGCCTCGGCCGATGATCTCGCCGGCGCATCCGCCCCCAACATCGTCGCCCGCCAGCTGGGTGGGGCACTCGGCGCGGGCACCGCGGGCGCCGTGATCGCCCTGGCCTCCTCCAGTACCCGGTTCGACACCGCCTTCGGAATCATCACCATCGTCGCCGCCGGAGTCGTCGTCGCGGCCGTCGGTCTGCCGCGGCACCTGTCCCGGGTACGCTCGAGGGGATGAGCGAAAGCGCCCGGGTCGACGCATGGCTGTGGGCGGTGCGTGTCTACAAGACACGGTCCGCTGCGACCACCGCCTGCCGTGCCGGGCACGTGCGCGTGAACGGAGACCGCGCGAAAGCGGCGCAGCCGGTACGCCCCGGCGACGAGCTGCGCGTACGCATCAACGGATTCGACCGGCATCTGGTCGTACGTCAGACCATCACCAAACGCGTCGGCGCTCCCGCCGCCGCGGCGGCGATGGAAGACCGCACCCCGCCCCCTCCCCCACGCACCGAGACACCGTTCGTCCCGGTACGGGATCGCGGCGCCGGCCGCCCTACGAAACGGCAACGGCGGGAGATCGACCGCCTGCGCGGACGAGACGGCGCCGCGCACTGACGGCGCAGCGACGCGAACGATCAGTCCGCGTCGAGCAGATCACGCAGCCAGCGCGCGCCATGCACGAGAGCGCCGACCTCGGCGACCCGCTGCGCGAGTCCACGGTCGCTGGTCACGACGACCACGTCGCGTCCTCGCCCGCGAAGGTCTGCGGCGACCGACACGATCGTGTCGTCGCCCTCGCCCGGGGCCGCCACGACCTCGACGTGTGCGACCTCCGACGACACCGCACGCGCCTGCCCCTCGACGACCGCGGTCCAGCTCGGGAACCACAGATCCCCGTCCATCGACAGCGCATCCGCCGGCACGCCACGCGCCGCACGTGCCGACACCCGAGCGAGAAGTCGCGACGGCGCCCCCGCACGGTCGCGCCACCATCCGTCGGGCACCGAGCCGACGACGTTGGCCATGTCGACGACGATCGCCGGATGCCGCGACAGCAAACCGCGCAACAGCGGCCACGACGCTGCGAAGCCCGGGTGAAGCGGCATCGACTCGACCTCGTCGATGGGCACCCAGGCGAGTTCCAGCGACTCGGGATCGGAGATCACCGGCGTGAACGGCTCGACGACGTCGGCCACCAACGTCGTGTAGGTCCACACACCGGCGTCGAGCACGCTCTCGAATCGAGACCGCACCGCGCCGTCGGGCACCCCGGCCTCCTCCTGCGCCTCACGGATCGCACCGGTCGCCGCGTCTTCGCCCTGGTGCCGGGCGCCGCCGGGCAGAGCCCATGTGCCACCGAAGTGACTCCAGCCGACGCGGTGCTGCAACAACACGCCTCGCTCGGCATCCAACGCCAGGAGTCCGGCCGCGCCGAAACGCCCCCAGTACCGCTCCCCCGTCGGGGCTTCCACCCAGGCGTCACCCGGGTCGCGCGGGCCGTGCGGCCGGCGCGGTTCACCGGGTTCAGGAGGGAGGATCGTCACCACATCAACCCTGGCACACCCCGGAGGCGCTCGCGTTCGTCAGGCGCACCCCGCACATTCGAAGCCACCCCCGCTCATCCGAAGCCGCCCCACGCATCCAACACCCCTCGTCCGACCCCGCCCCGGCACGTCATGTCCCACTTTCGGTCGTTCTCACAACGCTGGACGACCGAAAGTGGGACACGCCCGCGTGCACCAGCGCGCCATGTCCCAGTTCGCGTCGGATAGAGCCCTCCGAGCGACCGAAAGTGGGACATCCCCTGGGGGTCAGGAGCGCTGGCGACGCTCGCGGATGCGCATGTTCAGCACGATGGGCGAACCCTCGAAGCCATAGATCTCGCGCAGGCGACGCTGGATGAACCGGCGGTAGCCCGGGTCGAGGAACCCGGTCGTGAACAGCACGAATGTCGGCGGGCGGCTCGCGGCCTGGGTACCGAACAGGATGCGCGGCTGCTTTCCGCCCCGCAACGGGTGCGGGTGCTCGGCGACCAGCTCCGACAGGAACGCGTTGAATTTGCCGGTCGGGATGCGCTGATCCCACGAGGAGAGCGCGGTCTCGAGTGCCGGGACCAGCTTGTCGAGGTGCCGTCCGGTCTTCGCGGAGATGTTCACGCGAGGCGCCCACGCCACGTGCGCGAGATCCCGCTCGATCTCCCGCTCCAGGAAGCGTCGGCGGTCCTGACCGTCCATGTCGTCGTCGTTGAGGCGGTCCCACTTGTTGTACGCGATCACGAGAGCGCGGCCCGACTCGAGCACGAGGTCGATGATGTTGAGGTCCTGCACGCTGATCGGCTGGGTCACGTCGATCACGACGACCGCGACCTCCGCCTTCTCCAGCGCTGCGGAGGTCCGCAGCGACGCGTAGAAATCGGCACCCTGCGAGAGATGCACACGACGACGGATGCCGGCCGTGTCGACCAGGCGCCACATTTTGCCACCGAGCTCGACGATCTCGTCCACCGGATCGCGCGTGGTGCCGGCGAGCTCGTTGACGACGACGCGCTCTTCGCCGGCCGCCTTGTTCAGCAACGACGACTTGCCGACGTTCGGGCGCCCGAGGATCGCCACACGACGCGGCCCACCGATCTCGGCGGAAGCGACCGCGGAGACCGACGGCAGCACCTTCATGACCTCGTCGAGAAGGTCGGCGACACCGCGACCGTGGATCGCCGACACCGGGTGCGGCTCACCGAGACCCAGGTTCCACAGGGCCGCGGCCTCGGGCTCCTGACGGGCGTCGTCGATCTTGTTGGCGACGAGGAAGACGGGTTTGCCGCTCTTGCGCAGCAGCTTCACGACGTGTTCGTCGGTGGCGGTGGCGCCCACCCTCGCGTCGACGACGAAGAGCACCACGTCGGACAGGTCGATCGCGACCTCCGCCTGCGCGGCGACGGAAGCGTCGATGCCGCGGGCATCCGGCTCCCACCCCCCGGTGTCGACGAGCGAGAACCGTCGATCGAGCCACTCGGCCTTGTAGGTGACGCGGTCGCGGGTGACACCGGGCGTGTCCTCGACCACCGCCTCCCGCCGGCCGAGGATGCGGTTCACGAGCGCAGACTTGCCGACGTTCGGACGCCCCACGATCGCCACGACCGGCAGCGCCGGCAGGTATTCGATGCCGTCTTCGCCGACGCCGACACCTTCCAGCAAGACGGCGTCCTCGTCGTCGAGGTCGTAGTCCTGCAACGACGCACGCAACGCCGTGGCCCGCTGATCGGCGAGCTGCTCGTCCATGTCGGCGAGCGTCTCCTCGAGGCTGTCGGGTCCGGCGTCGTATTCCTCTTCGGTGCCCATCAGCGCACCCCTCCCTCGGCGATGACGCCGAGGACGGCGTCGACGGTCTGCTCGAAATCGAGCTCGGTCGAGTCGACCACCGTCACGCCCTCGGCGGCGGTGAGGAAGTCGACGACCTTCGAATCGGCGGTGTCGCGGCGACGCAACGCATCGGCGACGGCGGTCGCATCGTGGCCGCTGAGTTCGGCGCTGCGGCGCGCGGCGCGCACCTCGGGCGCGGCGGTCAACAGGATGCGCACCGGGGCGTCCGGGGCGACGACGGTGGTGATGTCGCGCCCCTCGACGACGACCCCGGGGCGACCGGAGCCGGCGACCATCGCCCGGAACATGGCGTTGATCGACTGGCGCACGGCGGGCACCCGTGCCACGCCGCTGACCGCCTCGGTCACGCGGACCTCCCGGATCGCCTCGGTCACATCGGCCTCACCCACGCGCACCCAGTAGTGGTCGGGGTCGAGGGAGATGGCGTAGTCGAAGTCGCCGGTCGTGTCGAGGACGGCGGCGGAGTCGGAGGTGTCGACACCACGCTCGACGGCGTGCCACGCGAGCGCCCGGTAGGCGGCGCCGGTGTCGAGGTAGCCGAAGCCGAGTCGGCGGGCGGCCTCCTTCGACACGCTCGATTTTCCGCTGCCGGCGGGGCCGTCGATCGCGACGACCGTCACCGGAGGGGTCTGCGCGGCCGCCGTGGCGTCTGCGGGGGTGGACAGGTCAGTCATTGCTTGTACTCGCTATCTTCCAGCCGCGGTCCTGCAATCCGTCGACGCAGCGACGCACGACGCCCGGGGCGACGCTGATCTCGGCGAGACCGAACAGGGCGCCCGGGGAGTGTTCGAGGCGAAGGTCCTCGACGTTGACGTCGAGGTCGCCGAGGTCGCCGAACAGCTTTCCGAGCTGCCCGGCACGGTCGTCGACCATGACGACGACCGTTTCGAATCGACGGTTCTGGCCGTGCTTGCCGGGGAGACGTTCGACGCCGTCGTTGCCTCGTCGGATCGTGTCGGCCACGGCGCGTCGGGCGCCGGTCGCTTCGGGGTCGCGGAGGGCGTCCGCCACCGTGGTGAGGTCTGCCGCGAGATCGTCGAGCACGTCGACCACCGGCGCCGCGTTCGCTCCGAGGATCTGCACCCACAGCTCCGGAGCAGACGCCGCGATGCGGGTGGTGTCGCGCACGCCTTGGCCGGCCAGCCGCAACGACCCGTCGGGGGCGTCGACGAACCTTCCCGCCAGCAGGCTCGCGACCAGTTGCGGTACGTGTGAAACGAGCGCGACGGATCGGTCGTGCTCCTCCGGGGACATCTCGATCGGGGTGGCACCGAGGTCGAGGATCAACCCCTCCACGACGGCGAGGTCCGACGCGCGGGTCTCGCCGTCGCGACAGACCACCCACGGGCGACCGACGAAGATGTCGGCGCGCGCGGAGATCGCTCCCCCGCGCTCGCGGCCGGCCAGCGGGTGCGAGCCGATGTAGCGGGTGAGGTCGACGCCGCGCTCGCGCAGCGTACGCAACGGTCCGAGCTTGACGCTCGCGACGTCGGTGACCACCGCCTCCGGGAAACGTGCGAGTTCGGCGGCGATCACATCGGCGGTGACATCCGGAGGCACGGAGACGACCACGAGGGACGGCGTGTCGTCCTCGCGCGCCGCCCGGCCGGCACCGTAATCGATGGCCAGTCGCAACTGCGCGGGCGAGGTGTCTTCGAGCACCACGTCGACACCGAGCGCGACGAGGGCGTGTCCGATGCTCGCGCCCAGCAGCCCCGCACCCACGATGCGCACCGTCCCCGAAGAGCGCGCAGACAGGCGGTCGGTGCCGCCGGCGCGTGGCAGATCGAAGGCGTCGGTCACGGATTCTCCGGGGAGGGGGTGGACGGGCCGCCGCGAGAGAGAGTCAGCAGCGCACCCCGCTCCACTGTAGTCAATTCGCGGGTCTTCCCGGCTGGGAGGGTACCCAGGTGGAGCGGACCGAATTGGCGGCGCACCAGCTCTTCGACGGGGTGGCCGACGGCATCCATCATGCGGCGCACGATGCGGTTGCGTCCCGAATGCAGCGTGAGCTCGACGAGCGAACCACCGCCCTCCGCACTCGCCGACAGGATGCGCGCCTTGTCCGCCGCGATCGGTCCGTCTTCCAGCTCGATCCCCCGGGTCAGAGCGGCCACCGTCTGCGCGCTCACGCGACCGGTCACCTTGGCGATGTACACCTTCGTCACCCCGAACGACGGGTGGGCGAGCACGTGTGCCAGCTCCCCGTCGTTGGTCAGGACGAGCAGCCCGCTGGTGTCGGCGTCGAGGCGGCCCACGTTGAACAGGCGCTCCTCGAACCGCTCGGTGTAGCGGCGCAGGTCGGGACGCCCGCGATCGTCGCGCATCGAGCTGACGACGCCGCGCGGCTTGTTGAGCATGACGTATCGCTTCGTGGCATCCAGTTGCACCGCGGTGCCGTCGACGTCGACGAGGTCGTTCTCAGGGTCGATGCGGGTGCCGAGCTCGGTGACGACCGAGCCGTTCACGCGCACACGACCGGCGACGATCAACTCCTCCGACACACGGCGGGAGGCGACGCCGGCCTGCGCGAGCACCTTCTGCAGGCGGACGCCCTCGGGGGCCTGATCGTTCATCGGATGATCTCCGCATCGAATCCGGTCGACCCGTCGTCAAGCAGCGGTGAGATCGGCGGCAACTCATCGAGGGAGTTGATGCCGAGGTTCACCAGCAGCGCATCGGTGGTCCCGTAGTTCAACGCTCCGGTGTCGGGGTCGGCGAACAGTTCGGTGATGAGCCCGCGCCCGAGGAGGGTCCGCACCACGGAATCCACGTTCACGGCCCGGATCGAGGCGATCTGGCTGCGCGTGATGGGCTGCTTGTAGGCGATCACGGCGAGCGTCTCCAGCGCCGCCTGCGAGAGTCGGGACGGGGCCTGCCCGCTGACGTACTCGCGGACGAGGTCATCATGCTCCTCGCGGACATACAGCCGCCAGCCGCCCCCCACCTCCCGCAGCTCGAAGCCGCGCCGGGGACCGCCCGTCTCGCCGTCGTAGTCGGCGACGAGTGACTCCACGGCTTGGCGCACCGCGGGCACCGGGCTCCCCACGGCGGTGGCCAGGCTGACCAGGCTCTGCGGCTCGTCGACCACCAGCAGGATCGCCTCGACGCGGCGGATGACCGACGCGGCGTCCTGTGGGCGGGCGGGCGGTTCGGCGGTGTCGTTCTCATCGGTCATAGTCGGCTCCCAACGTGGCGAGATTCTCGTCGGACCAGCGTGACGCCGTCCAACGCAGCGTGAGCTCCCCGAGGGGCTCGAGCTGCTCGAACGACAACGCAGCGTGGCGGTACAGCTCGAGCACCGAGAGGAACCGGGCGACGATGAGCCCGGTCTGGGTGATGCCCGAGACGAGGTCGCGGAAATTCAGGGTGCCCGCGTCCCGCAGCAGCGTCACCACCACCGCAGCCTGCTCGCGGATGCTCACCAGGGGCGCATGGAGGTGGTCGACGCCCACCAGCGGGATCTCCTTCGGGGCGAAGGCCATCATCGCCAAGGCGGCGAAGTCGTCGGCGCTGAGCGTCCACACGAGTTCGGGGACGGCCGACCGGTGCTTGTCCTCGAGCTTGACCGACCGGGTGTGGCGCTTGTCCTCGCGTCGCAACGACCGCTCGAACCAGGTCGAGACCTCCTTGAAGGCGCGGTATTGCAACAGACGGGCGAACAGCAAGTCCCGGGCCTCCAGCAGCGCGACGGCCTCCGCGTCGACCAGTTCCCCCTGCGGGAGCAGCCCGGCGACCTTCATGTCGAGCAGGGTCGCCGCCACGACGAGGAACTCCGACGCCTCGTCGAGCTCGTCCGGACCGAGATCCTTCAGGTACCCGATGAATTCGTCGGTGACCCGGCTGAGCGAGACCTCGGTGATGTCCAGTTCATGCTGGGAGATCAGTTGCAGCAACAGGTCGAACGGGCCGTCGAAGACGCCGAGCGAGACGCGGAAACCGTCACCGACGTCTTCGATCGCGGTGACCGGGGCCTCGGCCGATGCCGCGGGGGTTCCTTCGTGATGCTCAGGCGACGGCGCCACGGTCGACCAGCTCTCGTGCCAGGCGCAGGTAGGCCTGGGCGGCCGAGTGCTCGGGCGCGAACTCCGTAATCGGCATCCCCGACACCGACGCGTCGGGGAACTTCACCGTGCGACCGATCACGGTCTCGAGCACGTCGTCTCCGAACGCGTCGACGACGCGCTCCAGCACTTCCCGGGAGTGCAGCGTGCGCGGGTCGTACATGGTGGCCAGCACGCCGTCGAGCGTGATGGTCGGGTTCAGACGGTCGCGCACCTTGTCGATCGTCTCGATCAGGAGGGCGACACCGCGCAACGCGAAGAACTCGCACTCCAGGGGGATGATCACGCCGTGGCTGGCGGTCAACGCGTTGACGGTGAGCAGGCCCAGCGAGGGCTGACAGTCGACGAGGATGACGTCGTAGTCCTTCGAGACCTTCCGCAACACCTGCGCGAGGATCTGCTCGCGGGCGACCTCGTTGACCAGGTGCACCTCCGCAGCCGACAGGTCGATGTTCGCGGGGATGATGTCGAGCCCCTCGACCCGGGTGGGCACGATGACCTCGCGGGGGTTGCGCTTCGTGTTCAACAGCAGGTCGTAGATCGTCGGGATGTCGTGGGTCTGGATGCCCAGACCGGCCGACAGCGCGCCCTGCGGGTCGAAGTCGACCGCGAGCACCTTGCGGCCGTAGCTCGCGAGCGCGGCGGCGAGGTTGATGGTGGTCGTGGTCTTGCCCACGCCGCCCTTCTGGTTGCACAGCGACACGATGCGCGCCGGGCCGTGGCCGTCGAGGACGGGCGGTGTGGCGAATCCACGATAGGGACGCCCGGTCGGACCGAGGACCGTCCCGTCACCGGACGCCTTCGTCTCGCCGCGTTTGGTTGCCGCCACCGACTCTCCTGCCTTCGCCATAACGTGCACCGATTCTAGTCATCCCCCGGCGCCAG
>NZTV01000073.1 GCA_002703245.1 Microbacterium sp. | reverse complement strand
GCGCAAGTCGCGTCGGGCGAAGCGTCAAGAATTCGAGATGAGGGATGCGCCGCAGGTCGGCGGCGTCAACGTCCGCAAGGGCAACGGCGAGATCATCCGGATGCGCCGCGGCGCATCGATCTCGGACTTCGCGGACAAGATCGAACAGCTCGCCGGTTACTCGGTGCAGCCCTCGACCCTGGTGACGATCCTGTTCAACCTGGGCGAGATGGCCACCGCGACGGAGTCGCTCGACGAGGCCACTTTCGAGGTGCTCGGTGACGAGCTGGGCTACAAGATCCAGATGGTCTCGCCCGAGGACGAGGACAAGGAGCTCCTGGAGGGCTTCGGTCTCGACCTCGAGCAGGAGCTCGCCGAGGAAGATGACGACCAGCTCGAGATCCGTCCTCCGGTCGTGACCGTCATGGGTCACGTCGACCACGGTAAGACGCGACTGCTCGACGCGATCCGCGAGTCCAACGTCATCGAGGGTGAGGCCGGCGGCATCACCCAGCACATCGGTGCGTACCAGGTCTGGACGGAGCACGAGGAGATCGAGCGCGCGATCACCTTCATCGACACCCCGGGCCACGAGGCGTTCACCGCCATGCGCGCCCGCGGTGCGCAGGTGACCGACCTCGCGATCCTGGTGGTCGCCGCCGACGACGGCATCATGCCGCAGACGGTGGAGGCGTTGAACCACGCTCAGGCGGCCGAGGTCCCGATCGTCGTGGCCGTCAACAAGGTCGACAAGCCCGACGCCAACCCGGCCAAGGTGCGTCAGCAGCTGACCGAGTACGGTCTGGTCGCCGAGGAGTACGGCGGCGACGTCATGTTCGTCGACGTGTCCGCCCGTCAGGGAACGGGCATCCAGGATCTTCTGGACGCGGTGCTGCTGACCGCCGACGCCGGCCTGGATCTCCGTGCGAACCCGAACAAGGATGCCCGCGGTGTGGCCATCGAGGCGAAGCTCGACAAGGGCCGCGGCTCGGTCGCGACCGTGCTCATCCAGTCCGGCACACTCCGTGTCGGAGACGCGATCGTCGCCGGAACCGCATACGGCCGTGTGCGCGCCATGATCGACGAGAACGGCGAGCACGTCGCCGAGGCGGCTCCGTCGCGTCCGGTCCAGGTCCAGGGCCTGAACTCGGTCCCGCGAGCCGGTGACGTCTTCATCGTCACCGAGGAGGACCGCACCGCGCGCCAGATCGCCGAGAAGCGTGAAGCCGCAGAGCGCAACGCCCAGCTGGCGAAGGCCCGCAAGCGCATCTCGCTCGAGGACTTCACGCGTGCTCTCGAAGAGGGCAAGGTCACCTCGCTCAACCTCATCATCAAGGGTGACGTCTCGGGTGCCGTCGAGGCGCTCGAGGAGTCGTTGCTCAAGATCGAGGTCGACGAGTCGGTGCAGCTGCGGATCATTCACCGCGGTGTCGGCGCCGTCACCGAGTCCGACGTGAACCTGGCCACGATCGACAACGCGATCGTGATCGGCTTCAACGTCCGGCCGGACGCCAAGGCACGAGAGCGCGCCGCCCGCGAGGGAGTGGACATCCGCTTCTACTCGGTCATCTACAACGCGATCGACGACGTGGAGCAGTCGCTCAAGGGCCTGCTCAAGCCGGAGTTCGAAGAGGTGCAGTCGGGTGTCGCGGAGATCCGTGAGGTGTTCCGCTCGTCGAAGTTCGGCAACATCGCCGGTGCCATCGTGCGCAGCGGGACGATCACGCGCAACGCCAAGGCACGCATCATCCGCGATGGCGTCGTCATCGCCGATGGTCTGGCCATCGAGTCGCTGCGTCGCTTCAAGGATGACGTCACCGAGGTCCGGACCGATTACGAATGCGGTATCGGGCTGGGCAAGTACAACGACATCCAGATCGGCGACGAGATCGAGACGACCGAGATGGTGGAAAAGCCGCGCGGCTGAGTCCGTCGGCCCGTCGATCCCGATCGGCTCCGTCCCCCGCGGGCCGGAGCCGATCGGGATCTCCCGTCGCAACGGCGGGAGGGAAAGAGAATGGAAGCATGGCAAACGAACGACAGGCACGACTGGCGGACCGTATCCGCGTCCTCATCGCCGAACGCCTCGAGAAGGGGCTGCGCGATCCGCGCCTCGGCTTCGTGACCATCACCGACGTGCGGGTGACCGGTGACCTGCAACACGCGTCCGTCTTCTACACCGTGCTCGGTGACGAGAAGGAGCGCGCGTCGTCCGCGGAGGCGCTGCGCGCGGCGACCGGCATGCTTCGCAGCGAGGTGGGCCGTCAGCTCAGCACGCGTCTGGTTCCCTCGTTGGAGTTCATCCCCGATGCGATCCCGGAGAACGCCGGGCACATCGAGGAACTGCTGCGCGAAGCCCGCGAGCGGGACGAGGCCGTCGCCGGCATCGCCGGGTCCGCCAGCTTCGCCGGGGAACCCGACCCGTACCGCAAGGCCCGCGAGGACGAGGACGAGGACTGATCCCCGGCGCGCTCAGCGGGGGAGCTGTAGTCGACCGTCGACCGCCTCGACGAGGCCGTCGACGACCAGAGAGTCGATGGCGCGATCGCGTTGTACCGGATCGGGCCAGTCGGCGATGACCTCCGCGGCCGACGCCTCGTGCGTCGCGGCCCCGCGCAGCACCGCCAGGACCGCACCGCGCGCGTGACGGTCACTGCCTTCGTACCGGGCCTGCTTGCGCCGGGTGTCTCCGGTGTCGGGGTAGCCGGCCGCGCGCCACGCGCACACTTCGGCGATCGGACACGTCTCACACCGGGGGGAGCGGGCCGTGCACACGACGGCGCCCAACTCCATGGCAGCCGCGTTGAACCGTGCCGCGTCACCGTCGTCCTCCGGCAACAGGTCGGCCATCGCATCGAGATCGCGTCGGTGGGCAGCGGCCGGATGCGCGTCACCGGTGATCGCGCGGGCGATCACGCGGCGCGTGTTCGTGTCGACGACGGGGTGGCGGTCCCCGTAGGCGAACACCGCCACGGCCCGCGCCGTATAGTCGCCCACCCCGGTCAGCGCGAGCAGGTCGTCGACCGATCGCGGGACGACGCCACCATGCCGAGCGGTGATCTCCACCGCCGCACGGTGCAACCACAGGGCCCGCCGCGGATAGCCGAGGTTCGCCCAGTGCCGCACCGCGTCGCCCGGTGGGGCCGCGGCCAACGCGGCAGGTGTCGGCCAGCGGTCGAGCCACGCCTCCAGCAGCGGGATCACCCGGTTGACAGGCGTCTGCTGCAGCATGAACTCGCTCACCAACACCCCCCACGCACCGTAGCCGGGACGTCGCCACGGCAGGTCGCGTGCGTTCTCGGTGAACCACGCCACCAGCGTCGGTGCGATCGTCGTTCGGGTGGGGGCGGGCACGCCATCCAGCGTAGGCGCGCCCGAGGGGACCGTGCCGCCCGGGAGGGCGACGGCGGCGACGTAGGCTGGGAGGATGCGTCCCGACCCCGGCATCCTGCTCGTCGACAAGCCCGGCGGACTCACCAGCCATGACGTGGTGGCGCGTGCACGGCGCGCGCTCGGCACGCGCAAGATCGGCCATGCCGGAACCCTCGATCCGATGGCGACGGGTCTGCTCGTGCTCGGTGTCGAAGCGGCGACACGCCTGCTCACGTTCGTCGTCGGACAGGACAAGACCTACCTGGCCACCATCCGTCTCGGGGTCGGAACCGACAGCGACGACGCCGACGGCGAGGTCATCGGCACCTCGGATGCCTCCGGGCTCGATCACGCGCAGATCGACGCCGCGGTCGCCGACCTGCGCGGCGCGATATCGCAGGTGCCCAGTCGCGTCTCGGCCATCAAGGTCGACGGCCGTCGCGCCTACGAGCTCGCGCGCGCCGGCGAGGAGGTCACTCTGACATCGCGCGAGGTCACCGTGGCACGTTTCGATGTGCTCGCAGAGCGGCGCGTGGACGGGGTCATCGACCTCGACGTGGTCGTGGACTGCTCCAGCGGCACGTACATCCGGGCCCTTGCACGAGACCTCGGGGCGGCACTCGGGGTCGGAGGGCATCTGATCGCGCTGCGCCGCACACGCATCGGGCCGTTCGAGGTGACCGACGCCGTCGCCTTCGACGACCTGGACGGCGCACCCCTGCGCGCGGTCGCGGATGCCGCGTGCGATGTGCTGCCACGACTCGATGTCACCGCCGAGCAGGCACAGGACCTGCGCCACGGCAAGCGCCTGCGCGGACTCGCCGGGGCCATCGAGGGTCCTCGTGCCGCGGCGATCGCCCCGGACGGCGCGCTGGTCGGCGTGGTCCAACCGCGCGGTGGCGACCTGAAGAGCGAGATGAACATGCCCGAGGAGGCGCGTGCATGATCGAGTGGTTCACGTATGTGCAGGTCGCCGTCGCCGTCGCCGCGGGCGTGCTCTGCCTGGTCCTCGGGCTCATCGGACGTCGACCGAGCGACCTCAGCGTCGGCTCACTCGCACTCGTGGAACTCCTCCTCCTCGCCCAGATCGTCATCGCGATCATCGCGCCGTTCGTCGGCAACGCCCCCACCGGCAGCCTGCTCGAATTCTGGGTGTACCTCATCAGCGCCGCGCTGGTGCCGCCGGCGGCCGTACTGTGGGCGCTGCTGGAGCGCAGCCGATGGAGCACCGTCGTCCTCAGTGTCGCCGCCTCGGCGGTGGCGGTCATGCTCTACCGCATGCAGGTGATCTGGAGCATCCAGGTCGCGTGACGCGGCCAGGTGCGACCGCCGCCTAGAATCGACAAGCGATGTCCCCCTCCTCGTCCCGTCCCCGAATGACCGGCGTCGGCCGCGTGCTCGTGATCGTCTACGCGATCATGGCTCTGGCCGCGACCGGCCGCAGCTTCGTCCAGATCGTGCAACGCTTCGACGAGGCGCCGCTGGCCTACACGCTCTCGGCGGCGGCGGCCGTCGTGTACATCCTGGCCACCCTCGCCCTGGTGTTCTCCGGATCACCCGCGTGGTACCGCATCGCATGGATCGCCATCGGCTTCGAACTCGCCGGCGTGCTCATCGTCGGGACCCTCAGCCTCGCGCTCCCGGATCTTTTCGCCCATCCCACGGTCTGGTCCTGGTTCGGAGCCGGGTATCTGATGGTCCCGCTCGTGTTGCCCTTCCTCGGGTTGTGGTGGCTGGCGGCGCACCGCACCGACCCCGCGGCACGCACCGCACCCCGCGACGCGGTGGTCTCGTGACGGTCTGGCGTCATCCCGACCAGGTCCCCGAGGGGTACGGCCCCTCCGTGGTGGCCATCGGGAAGTTCGACGGGGTGCACTCGGGGCACCGCGCCGTGATCGACCGCGCACGGGTGGACGCCGCGGCGACCGGGGCCCGTGTCGTCGCGGTCACCTTCGACCGCAACCCGCTGGCGCTGCTGCGCCCGGAGATCTGTCCGGACTCGGTCGTCAGCGCGTCACAGAAGGTACGGCTCCTGGCCGGTGCCGGCGTGGACGCGACGCTCGTGCTGACCTTCGACGAGCAGCTGGCGGCGCGGGATCCGCGCGAGTTCGTCGAGCACGTGCTGGTCGACGCGCTGGCCGTTCGCACGGTGCTGGTGGGCCAGGACTTCCGTTTCGGACGCGAGGGCGCCGGAGACCCGGAGACGTTGCGGGCGCTCGGTGCCGAACTCGGCTTCGATGTGCACGTCGTCGAAGACGTCTGCGCCGTCGACGACGGTCGCAGGGTGTCCTCGACGTGGATCAGGGATCTGCTGGCCGACGGGGACGTCTCGACGGCGGCGCGCCTGCTGGGGCGCTCCCACGCCGTGCGCGGCGAAGTGGTCCACGGGCACAAGCGCGGGCGGGAGCTCGGATACCCCACCGCCAACCTCGCCCCCGACGGTGAAGGGCTCGTCCCCGCAGAGGGTGTCTACGCCGGATGGCTCGTCGACGAGGGGGAGCGAGGGGAGGGCGCCGCCGAACCGCATGCCCGGACGCGCTATCCCGCCGCCATCAGCATCGGGACCAACCCGACCTTCGACGATGTGCTGGTGCGACAGGTCGAAGCCTACGTCCTCGATGAGACCGACCTGGACCTGTACGGCCACACGGTCGAAATCCGGTTCGTCGAGCGCCTGCGCGGCATGGTCGCCTTCACCGGCATAGAGCCGTTGATGGCGCAGATGGCCGATGACGTCGAGCGCACCCGTCAGACGTTGCTGACGCGCGGCGCGTGACGGTGTCGTGCGGAGACCGTCCTCAGTAGGAGGATTCGTCCGTGCCGCCGTGCGTCTGCTCGCCGGCGTCCAGCGCACGCGCCGCTCCCAGGATCGTCGCCGCGGCAGAGGTGCCGAGGCGGGTCGCGCCGGCATCGAGCATCGCCACGGCCGCGTCGAGGCCACGCACCCCGCCCGAGGCCTTCACCTGCACGCCGTCGCCGACGTTCTCCCGCATCAGACGGATGTGCTCGACGGTGGCACCGCCGCCCGCGAAACCGGTCGAGGTCTTCACGAAGTCGGCACCGGCCGACTCGCTGAGGCGGCAGGCCCGCGCGATCTGCTCGTCGTCGAGGGAGGAGGTTTCGAAGATCACCTTCACGACGTGGCCGGCTGCGGCGTCGACGACCGCGCGGATGTCCGCCTCGACCTCGGCGTCCATCCCCGAGCGGAGCATCCCGATGTTCAGCACCATGTCCAGCTCGACGGCCCCGTCGGCGAGCGCCTGCTCGACCTCGGCGACCTTCGCCGTCGTCGAGGTGGTGCCGTGCGGGAAGCCGATCACCGTACCCACCGCCACGCCGGTGCCCTTCAGGCGCGCGACCGCGTGCGCGATGTCGGAGGGGCGCACGCACACGCTGAACACCTTCCACTCGGCGGCGATGTCGAGTTCGGCGTCGACCTGTGCACGGGTCATCTCGGGCTTGAGGATGGCGTGGTCGATGGTCGCGGCGAGCTGACTCTCGGTGTAGCTGGTCATGTCCTCAGCCTACGTCGGAGCGGCTCGTCACGTCGTTTCGGATCCCGAGGAAGGACACCGCGGCGCCCACGGCGAGCAGCGCAGCGGTCACGACGGCCGCGCGGTGGAAACCGTCGAGGTCGAGGGTGCCGCCGACGATCGTGGCGAGCATCGCGATGACGACCAGGCCCGCGACCCGCGAGATCGCGTTGTTGACGGCGGAGGCGATTCCCGAGCGCGAGGTGTCGATCGCACCGAGGATGGCCGATGTCAACGGCGAGACGGTGAGGGTCAGGCCCGCCCCGAACACGATCACACCCGGCAGAACCTGCGTCGCATAGTCGAACGGATCGTCCACCGACAACAGCAGCAGCCCGCCGACGGCCATCACAAGGGGGCCGAGCGTCATGAACAGTCGCGGCCCCCATCGTCCCGCGAGAGAGCCCACCCGGGCGCTGAACAAGATCATGAGGATCGTGATGGGGAGGGTGGCCAACCCCGCCAGTGTCGCGGAGAGCCCGGCGCCCTGTTGCAGGTACACCCCCACCACGAAGCCGTTCAGGGTCAAGGCCGCGTAGACGAAGGCCGTGGTGAGATTCCCCGCCCAGAAATTGCGTGCCCGGAACAGATCCAGCGGCATCATGGGATCGGCCGCCGTGGCCTGGCGCACGAGGAAGCCGGCGAACGAGACCACGCCTACGGCCCCGGCCGCCCAGATCACGGGCGAGGACCATCCGAGGTTCGGCTGCTCGATCAGGGCGAACACCATCCCCCCGAGACCCACGGTGCACAACAGTGCGCCGGACACGTCGACGGTGCGCCCGGGGGTGCGCACATCCGCGCGACGCAGCGCGACCAGCAGTCCCAGCGTCACCGCGATCGGGACCACGTTGATGAGGAACACCAACCGCCACGACAACAGATCCACGCTCAGCCCGCCCACGACCGGTCCGACCACCATGGCCCCCGTGGTGGCGGCGGTCCAGGTCCCGATCGCCCGGGCCTGCGCGGGGCCGCGGAACGTCGAGGTGATCAGCGCGAGCGAGCTCGGCACGAGCAGGGCCCCCGCGACCCCCTGGAGGGCCCGCGCGACGATGAGGAACGACGGCGTCGGCGCCGCGGCGATCGCGATCGAGGTGACGGCGAACAGCACCAGGCCCCAGCGCAACACGCGGATGCGGCCGAACACGTCACTGAGCGAGCCGGCGACCAGGATCAGTGCGCCGAGGGTGATCAGGTACGCATCCACGACCCACTGCTGGGTCGTGAGGCCACCGCCCAGGTCGTCGCGGATCGCGGGCAGTGCGACCGTGACGACACTGCCGTCGAGGAAGGACACGAACGAGGCCAGGACCGCGATCGTCAGGACGAGCCGCTCGTCCCGCGGCATCCGTCTGGGCATGATCTCAGGGTACGTCCGCCGCGCCGTCGCGGCTGCGTGCGCCGGGCTGGGTAGAGTCTGTCCGCGTGCCGCGCACCCGCGGCCCGCGCACCTCAGGAGGAATCGTGACCTCGACCCGTCCCACCCGGATGCGCCGACTGCTCACCGCGGCGACCGTCGGTCTGGCCGCGATCGCCCTGGCCGCGTGCCAGCCGGAGCCGGAACCCACCGCGACCGGTGCGCCGGACGGGACCACACCGACGGCCTCCGGCGCCGCGCCTGCGACGCCGACGCCGACGCCGACCGCGGCGTTCGCGCTGCCGGCCTCGTGTGACGAGATCTACTCGGCCGACATGCGGGCCTTTCTGCAGGCGGAGAATCCGCCGTTGAACGACCCGGGGGTGACGATGTACTCCAGTGAGAACGCGAGCATCCTCGAACTGATCGGATCGGGTGCACCGACGCTGCGGTGCACGTGGGGTGGGCCCTCGGACTACGGGCTCGCCACGAACGTCACCGTCATCGACGCCTCGCAGGGTGAGGACATCGTCGCGGAGCTGACCGCCGCGGGTTT
Source organism: Microbacterium sp. (assembly GCA_002703245.1). Taxonomy (GTDB): domain Bacteria; phylum Actinomycetota; class Actinomycetes; order Actinomycetales; family Microbacteriaceae; genus Microbacterium; species Microbacterium aquimaris. The sequence goes on along the minus strand of NZTV01000073.1, from coordinate 14,087 downwards.
CAGTGACGAGGAGCTGGGCGACGGCAGCGTGCACCGGATCGAGCAGCGGGGGATCACCCTCGATGACGAGCCGTACACGCTGGGGGAGACCCACTACGTCGGTGACGGGGCGATCGTGTCCACGCGATGGGTCAATTTCGCCCCGACCGGCTACACCGAAGACATCGTCGCGACGCTCTGGGACTGAGAATCTGCGCATTCGCTCGCGGAAGCGCTAGAATGGTCCGCGGAGATCCCGACCGCGTTGTCGCTGCTCGCAGAAGCGAGTGCCCGCGATCGACGGCACCGGCATCCCCGACCCGTGTGCGTGACGGCGTCCCGACGCCGCCCACGGGAGCCACATTCTTTCGACGGATGACCGGGCCGACCCGCATCCGATCCCTAGGCTCAGGAGGAGCATGCCGACCTCGGCACCCGCCGCACAGTCCGCCGCCTCGCGTCGTCGCAGGCCGTCATCCTCACGCCGTGACGATGAAGCGCCGCTGATCCCGATCCTCGCCCGCAAGGTGCGTGAGGTCGAGGCCAAGGCGCAACGCGGCAAGCTCGGCCCCACCAACCGCGTGAAGTTCCAGGTGATCGCGTTCCTCGTTCGCGAGGAACGCGCGAGGGTGAAGGCCGACGAGTCGCTGGCCGATGCCGCTCGTGCGGAGCTGCTCAAGCGCCTCGACGGCGTCGCGACCATCCTCGCCAAGACGGCCGCGCGGGACACCTCGCTCATCCAGTTGCTCGAAGTCGACCAGGCCACCTCGCCGGTCGCCAAGCGCATGCGTCGCGACTGGCTGCTCGAATCGGGCGCCGAGCTCCCGCCCGACGAGCTCATCATCACCGACGTCGCACCCGCCACACCCACGGTGGTCCCGCCGGCGCTGGCCGACCGGCAGGTCGTCCCCGCCGGGATCGAGTCCCGCCAGATGGCCAACCCGTTCCTCGCACCCGACCTCACGATGCGTGCGCCCGCCGAGAGTCCCCGCCGCCGTCTGGATGGCTGGGAGCTCATGGGACCGCTCTACAAGGCGTTCGAGACCGGTGCCGGCGGCGCCAGCGCGTCTATGGAGCTGCCGCCGGTCCCCGAGTTCGATCGGGTGTCGCCCCGCGGACTCGAGGTCATGCCGCACCAGTCGCGCTTCCTCGAGGCGGTGCGCGACGGTCACCGCGGCTTCCTCCTGGCCGACGAGCCGGGCCTCGGCAAGACCGCCGAATCGGTCCTGGCCGCCTCCGTCGCCGACGCGTACCCGTTGCTGGCCGTGGTCCCCAACGTCGTGAAGATGAACTGGGCGCGCGAGGTCAAACGGTGGACGCCGCACCGTCGGGCCACCGTGATCCAGGGCGACGGGGAAGACATCGACGCCTTCGCCGATGTCTTCATCGTCAACTACGAGATCCTCGACCGGCACCTCTCCTGGCTCGGTTCGATCGGGCTCAAGGGCATGGTCGTCGACGAGGCCCATTTCATCAAGAACCTCACCTCCCAGCGTTCGCGCAACGTGTTGGCGCTCGCCGGCCGCATCCGCGAGCAGGTGCGTGATCCGCTCATGATGGCGTTGACCGGCACGCCGCTGATCAACGACGTCGAAGACTTCGACGCGATCTGGCGCTTCCTCGGGTGGACCAACGGCGAGAAGCCCGGCCCGGAGCTGATGGAGAAGCTCGACGCGACCGGCTTCACCCCCGCCGACAAGGCGTTCTACCCCGCCGCCCGCGACGCGGTCATCTCGATGGGCATCGTGCGACGCAAGAAGAAGGATGTCGCCGCAGACCTGCCCGACAAACTCGTGGCCGACCTCCCGGTCGAGCTCGACGACGAGTTCGGACGGTCCATCCGCGAAGCCGAGCGGGAACTCGGCTCGCGCCTGGCAGACCGTTACCGACGTATCGTCGAAGCCCGCGAGAACGCCCGTTCCGGGGCCGCGCTGGCCCCCGGAGAGGTCGATGACGACATCGTGCGTCTGGTCGCCCAGAACGAGCTCGACGAATCCAAGGCCGCGGGATCGGGGAGCGAGAACGTCTTCACGATGGTGCGCCGGATCGGTCAGGCCAAGGCCCACCTGGCGGCCGACTACGCCCTGCAGTTGCAGCGTTCGGTGGGCAAGGTGGTCTTCTTCGCCAAGCACATCGACGTGATGGACGCCGCCGAGGCGCATTTCGCCGCGTCCGGCCTGCGCAGCGTCTCCATCCGCGGTGATCAGACCTCGACCGCCCGTCAGGAGGCCATCGACGCGTTCAACACCGACCCCGATGTGGGTGTTGCGGTCTGCTCGCTCACCGCGGCCGGTGTCGGCCTGAACATGCAGGCGGCGTCGAACGTCGTGCTCGCCGAGCTGTCGTGGACCGCCGCCGAGCAGACCCAGGCGATCGACCGCGTGCACCGCATCGGACAGGACGAGCCGGTCACGGCGTGGCGCATCATCGCCGCGCACACGATCGACACGAAGATCGCCGAGCTGATCGACTCGAAGGAAGGTCTCGCGCAGCGTGCGCTGGACGGGCAGGCCGTCGATCCCGGATCGAGCGATTCGGTGCAGCTGTCGGCGCTGATGCACCTGCTACGTCAGTCGCTCGGGTCCGTCTGAACCGGATCGTCCTGCCACACGGCACGCGAAGACACGCGCCGTGTGGCAGGACGGCGGCTCGGCCACTAATGTCGGGTGAGGCGACGGCGCCCCCGCATCATCCCGACGATTGAGGACCACAGCATGAAGATCGGAATCCTGACCAGTGGCGGCGACTGCCCGGGGCTGAACGCCGTCATCCGCGGTGTCGTACTCAAGGGCACGACGACATACGATCTCGAGTTCGTCGGCATCCGCGACGGGTGGCGCGGCGTCGTCGACGGCGACTTCTTCCCGTTGACCCGCCACGAGGTCAAGGGGCTGTCCAAAGTCGGCGGCACGATCCTCGGGACGAGCCGCACCAACCCCTACGAGGGGCCGCGCGGTGGCGCCGAGAACATCGCGAAGACCATGTACGGCCACCGACTCGACGGCATCATCGCCATCGGCGGCGAAGGGACCCTCGCCGCCGCCGATCGTCTGGCCAAGGACGGCATCAACGTGCTCGGTGTGCCCAAGACGATCGACAACGACCTCCGCGCGACCGACTACTCCTTCGGCTTCGACACCGCCGTCAACATCGCCACCGACGCGATGGACCGCCTGCGCACCACGGGAGACTCCCACCAGCGCTGCATGGTCGCCGAGGTGATGGGCCGTCACGTGGGCTGGATCGCCCTGCACGCGGGGATGGCCGCCGGGGCGCACGTGATCTGCATCCCCGAGGTGCCGATGTCGATGGAGGAGATCTGTGAGCAGGTCACCAGCGCACACGCCCGGGGCCGCGCGCCGTTGGTCGTCGTGTCCGAGGGGTTCACGCTCAAGGACATGGACGAGGCCTACAGCGACAAGGGACTCGACGCCTTCAACCGCCCGCGCCTGGGCGGCATCAGCGAGCTTCTCGCGCCGGAGATCGAGCGGATCACCGGCGTGGAGACCCGCGCCACGGTCCTCGGCCACATCCAGCGCGGGGGGTCACCGTCGGGCTTCGACCGTGTGCTGGCCACACGGCTCGGCCTCCACGCGGCCGACGCGGTCGTGGACGGCGCCTGGGGCCAGATGGTCGCGATGCGCGGCACGGAGATCGTGCGGGTGCCCTTCGCCGACGCCCTCGGCGAGCTGAACACCGTGCCGTTGTCGCGCTACGAAGAGGCCGCCGCTCTGTTCGGTTGATCCGCACCCCGCCCGCACCCGCACCCGTACCCGCACCCGCCCGCGACCGCGGGCGCACCCCACGCAGGTCATGTCCCCTTTTCGGTCGCGAAGCCCTCGGCTGGCGACCGAAAAGGGGACGTGACTGCTTCTGCACAGGCGGCCGGGTGAGGACGCCATCCCCGGAGTTCGTCTCCCGGAGCTGAGCTACGCCTTCGGGGGAGGAGTGTCGGAGGATGAGACGCTCCTCCGAACTGCCCGAGACACTGCCGAGCGCGTTCACCGTGGCCTTGGCGTCCGACTCCGGCGTCGGACTCGGCAGGCTTCGGGGCCCCGACCTGGGGCGACCGTTCCACGGCGTGCGAACCAGGGCCCCACTGCCACCCGACGCCGAACTCGTCGAGCTCTGCCGAACCTATGCACCCCGAATGTCGGAGCATCAGTTCTTCAGCCACGAGACGGCTCTCGCCCTGTGCGGGTTCCCGATGCCGACCTGGCCCTACCGGCCGGCCATCCATGTATCGACGCATCGTCCGCACCGAGAGCCGCGCACCGCCGGCGTCGTCGGCCATCGGCTGCAGCGCCGGGATCCGGCGGTCCGGCTGACCGGTGACGGCCTCCGTGTCGAACATCCCGTGCGGGCGTGGCGCCAATGTGCCACCCGATGGTCGCTGGACGACCTGATCGCCGCGGCCGATGCGCTCGCCGCCGACGCCGTTTCCGGCGCCTCGCTCGACGCGCTGCGCGATGAGATCGCGGTCATGGGGGACACCCGCGGAGGACTTCTGGCGCGGGCGCTCGTCGAGGCGCGTGACGGTGTCCGGTCCCCACGTGAGACCCGGTTGCGGCTGCTCCTGATCAGAGCGGGCCTGCCCGAGCCTCGCATCAATTGGGTCCTCCGGGACCGCGCGGGCGTCTTCATCGCGGAGCTGGACCTGGCGTATCCGCGGTGGCGTGTCGCACCGGAGTACGACGGGCGTGTGCACGCGGATGATCCGGTCCAGTTCGCCCGCGACGCGGACCGGTGGGAGGCGATCCGGCGAGCGGGATGGCACCACGTGCGGTGCCTGAATCATCATGTGCGGGGTCGAGGCGACACAGCGGTCGCACTCGTGGCCCGGGCGCTGGTCGAGGCGGGGTGGCACCCGCCCCAGAGCGTGTCCCGTTCTCTGCTGCCCTGAGATCCCCAGAGCGCAGAAAGTGGGACACGACCGCACCTACCCGGGGTGGTGTGTCCCACTTTCTGCGCCGAGGACGGCAGGTGGCGACAGAAAGTGGGACATGGCGCGTGGGATGGGGGAATGGGGGTGGAGGTCAGGTCGGGTCGGCGACTCCCAGGGTGTCGAAGAGCCAGGCGAGCTCGTACGCCCGCTCCTTCCACGAGTTGTATCGCCCGCTCACGCCGCCGTGCCCGGCGACCATCTCGCACTTGAGCAGGGCGTCGGCGCCGACCTCGCGAAGACGTGCGACCCACTTGGCCGGCTCGACGTACAGCACCCGTGTGTCGTTCAGCGAGGTCACGGCGAGGATGCGCGGATACCGTACGTCCTCGCGGACGTTCTCGTACGGCGTGTACGACTTCATATACGCGTACACCTCGGGGTCGTGAAGCGGGTCGCCCCATTCGTCCCACTCGATCACCGTCAGCGGCAGGCTCGGGTCGAGGATCGTCGTCAGCGCGTCGACGAAGGGCACGGCGGCGAGGATGCCCGCGAACAGTTCCGGCGCCAGGTTGGCGACGGCGCCCATCAGCAGACCTCCCGCAGACCCGCCCTCGGCCACCATCCGGTCGGGGGTGGTGTAGCCGGCGTCGACCAGGTGCCGGGCGCATGCGACGAAGTCGGTGAACGTGTTGCGCTTGGCCAGCAGCTTGCCGTCCTCGTACCACTGGCGGCCCATCTCGCCGCCGCCGCGCACGTGGGCGACAGCGAAAACGACGCCGCGGTCGAGTTCGCTCAACCGTGCGACCGAGAAGCCGGGTTCGATCGAGTGCTCGTACGAGCCGTAGCCGTAGAGGTGCACCGGGCGGGGTGTGGTACCGGCCTCGCCGAATGATCTCTTCCACACGAGGGAGATCGGCACCTGGGTGCCGTCGTCGGCGGTGGCCCAGACCCGGGACTGGGCGTAGTCGCCGGGGTCGTATCCGCCGAGCACCGGTTGCCGCTTGCGCAGAAGCAACTCTCCTCTGGCCACGTCGTAGTCGTAGACGGTGCCGGGGGTGACGAACGAGCCGTAGCCGAGGCGGAGCACCGGGGGCGCCCATTCTGCGTTGCCACCCGTGCCCGCGGAATACAGCGGTTCGTCGAAGGCGATCTCCGACACGTCCCCGGTCGCGTAGTCGAGCATCCCGAGGCGGGCGAGTCCTTCGCGCCGATAGCCGATGACCGCCCAGTCGCGGAACGTCGACAGGCCGAGCAGTCGTCGCCCCGGTTCGTGCGGAAGGACCACGTGCCGTTCGCCGGTCGGGTCCTCGGCCGAGACGCGTACGAGCTCGAAGTCGAGTGCCTCGTGGTTGTGCAGGATGTAGAGCACGTCGCGGCCGCCGACCACGGCGTGGGACACGTCGTACTCGACCCCTTCCGTGCGCGGCCAGACCACGCGCGGTTCGGCCCCGAGGTCGTCGGCGGGCACCAGCCACTGCTCCGAGGTGATCGAAGATCCCGCCTCGATCACCAGGTATCGGTCGCTGCGGGTGAACCCGGCGCCCACCCAGTACCGCTCGTCGGCTTCGTGGTGCAGCTTCCGGTCGGCCGAGACCGGGGTGCCCAGCTCGTGCAGCCACACGGTGTCGGGGCGCCAGGCGTCGTCGACCGTCGTGTAGACGATGAACCGGCCGTCGGGCGAGAAGCTCGCACCGGCGAAGGTGTCGGGGATCTCGTCGGGCAACAGTTCTCCGGTGGCGATGTCACGTACGCGGATCGTGTAGCGCTCGTCACCGGCGACGTCGACTCCGTAGAGCATCAAGGCGCCGTCTGCGGAGACCTCGAAGCTGCCCAGGGAGAAGAACTCGTGCCCCTCGGCCTCCACGTTGCCGTCGAGGAGGACCTGCTCTCCCGGCACGACGGCATCCGGGCTCAGCTCGGGCGGGGTCCAGTCGTCCGGGGACGCCAGGGGGGCGCGGCATTGGATGCCGTACTGCCGCCCTTCGTGCGTCCGGCCGTAGTACCACCACTGGCCGCGACGGATCGGCACCGACAGGTCCGTCTCGAGGGTGCGGGCTTTGATCTCGTCGAAGATGCGCTCGCGCTGGGCCTCCAGGTGCGCGGTGCGGGCGTCGGCGTAGGCGTTCTCCCGTTCGAGGTGCGCGATCACCTCGGTGTCGTCCTTGTCGCGCAGCCACTCGTAGCGGTCTTCCACGTCGTCGCCGTGGTGGCTGCGCACGACGGGGCGGGCGGCGGCGCGGGGGAGGGGCGGTTCGAGGGTGTCGGTCACCCCTCCACGGTAGCCCGTCGGTGATCTGGCCTAGGCTGGCCTCCATGGTCGCCGCATCCGTGCAGTTCGGTCAGCACGCCCCCGCCCAGCGCACGATCCTCCACCTCAGCGACACCCATCTGCTGGCGGACAACGCGCCGCTGGTGGGCACCTACGACACCGCGGCGAATCTCGACGCGACCCTCCGGCGCGTCGAGCGGTTGGGTACGCAGCCCGACGCGCTCGTGTTCACGGGAGACCTCACCGATCTGGGCGAGCCGGAGGCGTACCGTGCATTGCGCGATGCGGTGGAGCCGGTGGCCGAGGCACTGGACGCGCCGATCATCTGGGTGGCGGGGAACCACGACGAACGTGGCCCCATGCGAAAGCACCTCCTCGATCGGGAACCGACCGAGGAGCCGGTGGTCTCGGTGCACGACGTCGGCGGACTGCGCATCGTGGCCCTCGACTCCAGTGTCCCCGGCTGGCATCACGGCGAGCTCGACGCGGCCCAGCTCGGGTGGCTCGCGGAGGTGTTGGCCGAGCCCGCGCCCCTCGGCACGCTGTTGGCGATGCACCACCCGCCACTGCCGTGCCACCTTCCCGTGTTCGACATCCTCGAGTTGCGCGACCAGCCTGCGCTGGGTGAGGTGATCGCAGACACGGATGTTCGGGGCATCCTGGCAGGCCATCTGCACTACTCGACGTCGGGCACCTTCGCCGGGGTGCCCGTGAGCGTCGCGGCGGCCACCTGCTACACGATGGACATCTCCGGCCCGGCGGTGGAGGTCAACGGCATGGATGCCGGACAGTCCTTCCACCTGACGCATGTGTACGCCGACACGATCACCCATTCGGTGGTGCCGGTCGTGGAGGCGCCGTCGGGGGACTTCTTCTCGCAGGCGTGGGTCGACCACATGGCGTCCCTCACGCCGGAGGCGCGGCTGGAGGCGTTCTCCCGCAAACGGTGATGCTCCCCGCCGGACAGTCCCAGGATCCGGAACGGCCACGATGTACAGCCGGGTGTTCTCGGGACGCGGGTAGGCTCGGCCTCGTTCCACACTGCCGTGCCGACCCACGAGGATGACCCATGACCCATGGCCCAGGACGCGACGACGCGCACCCGTACCGAGACCGACTCCCTGGGATCCCTCGAGATCCCCGCCGACGCCTACTGGGGTATCCACACGGCGCGGGCGATGGAGAACTTCCCCATCTCCAAGCGACCCATCTCGGTCTACAAGGACCTCGTGATCGCGCTCGCGATGGTCAAACAGGCCTCGGCGCGCGCGAACCGGGAGATCGGCGTCTTGAACGCCGAACGTGCCGACCTCATCGACCGTGCCGCGCAGCGGATCATCGACGGGGAGTTCCACGATCAGTTCGTCGTCGGTGTCGTGCAGGGCGGCGCGGGCACCTCGACGAACATGAACGCCAACGAGGTGATCACCAACGTCGCCCTCGAGATGGCCGGTCGGGAGAAGGGCGATTACGCGTTCCTCTCGCCGATCGACCACACCAACCGGTCGCAGTCCACCAACGACGTCTACCCGACGGCGGTGAAGATCGGGTTGAGTCTCGATCTTCGCAGCCTGCTCGATGAGCTCGATCTGCTGCGTCGGTCGTTCCTCGACAAGGCGGCGCAGTTCCACGACATCCTCAAAGTCGGGCGCACGCAGTTGCAGGATGCGGTTCCGATGACCCTCGGCCAGGAGTTCCACGGGTTCGCCACCACGCTCGGCGAAGACCATAAGCGCCTCACCGAGAACGCGTACCTCATGTTCGAGATCAATATGGGGGCGACCGCCATCGGGACGGGGATCACGACGCACCCGGGCTACTCGCCGGCCGTGCTGCGCCATCTGAGGGCGATCACGGGCCTGGATCTGGAGTTGGCGACCGACCTCGTGGAATCGACCAGCGACACCGGATCGTTCATGTCCTTCTCGGCCTCGCTCAAGCGCAACGCGATCAAGCTGTCGAAGATCTGCAACGACCTGCGGCTGTTGTCGTCGGGGCCACAGGCGGGGCTGGGGGAGATCAACCTGCCTCCGCGTCAGGCCGGGTCGAGCATCATGCCGGGCAAGGTGAACCCCGTGATCCCGGAGGTCGTCAACCAGGTCGCCTTCGCGGTGGCGGGTGCCGACACGACCGTCACGATGGCCGTCGAAGGCGGTCAACTCCAGTTGAACGCGTTCGAGCCGATCATCGCGCACTCGATCTTCCAATCGATCACCTGGATGCGGCGGGGCATGCACACGTTGCGTGTGAACTGTGTGGACGGCATCACGGCGAACACCGAACGGCTGGGGGCGATGGTCGGCGCCTCGGTCGGCGTCGTCACGGCGCTCACGCCTTTCATCGGATACGCTGCGTCCGCGGCGCTGGCCAAGACCGCCCTGCTGACGGGCCGCAACATCGCCGACCTCGTCGTCGAGGCCGATCTCATGACACGCGAGGAGGTCGCCAAGCAGCTCTCCCCCGCGCGCCTGTCGGGTCTCGAGGCGATCACGACGGCGATCCCGATCGCGCAGCCGGCCGAGAACGTCGTCGCCCCCTCGGATTCCGGGGCGCGTCCGCGCCCGTGACGACCGCCGGTGGGCGGTGCGCCCGCCCCGTTGCCGCCCGGCGTCGTGAGCGATAACGTTCCGAACGACGGTGCCGTGCCCGAGCGGCCCACGAGGGAGGAAGACCGTGTCCGATCCGCAGAACCCCGGGCCGCCCGCCTCCGGAGACTCCGGCGCCGCCTATCCGCCGCCCCCGGCCGCCTATCCGCCGCCCCCGGCCGCCGAGAGCGCGTATCCGCCACCGCCGTCTCCGGAGGCCACCTACCCGCCTCCGCCGGCGGTCCCCGAGCAGGGGGCGCCCGCCGGTGCCGCCTATCCGTCCCCGGCGCAACCGGGCGCCTATCCCGTTGCGCCCGAGCAGCCCGCCGCCACGCCCGGCAAGACGCTCGGCGTCGTCGCGCTCGTGCTGTCGTTCTTCCTCCAGCTGATCGCGCTCATCCTCGGAATCGTCGCGCTCGTTCAGAGCCGCAAGGCCGGAGCCAAGAACGGCTTCGCCGTCGCGGCGATCATCATCAGCTCGGTGCTCATGGTGATCGGGATCATCATCGCCGTCGTGCTCGTCGCCGCCCTCGCCCCGATGCTGTCGGCGTGCGCCGACCTCGGGCCGGGCGTGTGGGAACTAGCCGACGGCACCATCCTCACCTGCGGCTGAGCGAGTGGCGCTCTGATCCGAAGGGCCCGCGCGTGCGCTGCGCGGACGGACCCTTCGGGTATCAGTCGAGGATGCGGCAGTGCGTGGTCAGCTCCCCGATGCCGTCGACGCCGACGGTCACCGTGGAACGGTCTCGCAGGAACACCTGCGGGTCGCGTGAGTAGCCGGCACCGCCCGGGCTTCCCGTCGAGATCAACGTTCCCGGCAGGAGCGTCACCGACCGGGAGAGGTGGGAGATGAGCGAGGAGACCGGGCGCACCATCTGGCCGGTGGAACCGTCCTGCAGCATGTGGCCGTCGAGCCGGGTCCAGATGTGGAGGCTCTGCGGGTCGGGGACCTCGTCCGCGGTCACGACGAAGGGGCCCACCGGGGTGAACCCGTCGAACGACTTGCACCGCGACCACTGGGCTTCGGAGTACTGGATGTCCCGTGCCGTGATGTCGTTGACCACCGTGTAGCCCCACACGTGGGAGAGGGCGTCCTCGGGGGAGACGTCCTTCGCGGGCGCGCCGATGATCACTCCGAGTTCGGCTTCGTAGTCGACGGACTCGCTGAGGGACCGCGGCCAGCTGGTCGTGCCGTCGTGGGCGGCCAGGGAGTTCGGCCACAGCACGAACACCGTCGGAGTCGAGTCGGTCTTCAGTCCGAGCTCGCTCGAGTGCGCGGCGTAGTTCAAACCGATGGCGAGGATGACCGGCGGGGTCAACAGCGCCGGGGCGAAGGTGAGTCCGTCGATCCGTCGGCGCGGGCCACGATGGGCGTCCAGGGAGGTCCGCACGCGGTCGAGCACGGCGTCGCCGCCGCGGATGAGCTCTTCCATCACGCTCGGCGCGCCGTCGAACAAGTCCGCGACCGCGACGACCTCCTCGCCGTCCGCGACGACGAGATGGGGCTGCGATGCCCCCGGGGCGATGACGTGGGCGAAGCGCATGATCTCAAGGCTATCGCCGAGGGCTGTCGTGTCGGGCACGCCCGTAGGCTGATCTCATGTCGCCCTCCGCGCCGTCGTCGGATCCGTCGCGCCCCTCGCTGACGCCGCCCCCGTTCCATTCGCCGTTCGAGCAGCCCGAGGTCGTCCCCGGGGCGGCCATCCCCCGTGCCGACGCTCCGGCGCACGCGTTCGGTCAGCGACCGGCGGTGTCGGCGCGGTGGGGTCGCTCGGCGCCGCTGTGGGTGTCGGGGCTGGTCGTGCTGGTCGCCGTCGCCGTGGTGGGCTACTTCCTCAATGCCATCGGGCCGGCGGCGTCGCTGATCGGGATGGTCCTGGCGTTGGTGCCGTTGGCGGTCGTGCTGTTCGCGGTCCGCGTCATCGATCGGTGGGAACCGGAGCCCGTCGGGCTCGTCGTGGCCGCCCTGGCCTGGGGGACCTTCGTCGCGATCGGGATCACGCTCGGGTTCGATCTCTTGCTGTTGTCCGCGTTCGGGCCGGACTCCGATTTCGTCGCCGCCGTCGTCTCGCCCGTGTTGCAGGCCCCCGTGGTGGAGGAGGTCGCGAAGGGTCTCGGTGTGTACGTCATCTTCCTCAGTGCCCGGCGCGCGTTCGACGGTCCCGTCGACGGCATCGTCTACGGGGCGCTCGTGGGGGCCGGGTTCGCGTTCACCGAGAACATCCAGTACTTCGCCCTCAGTTACATCGAGGGCGGTGCCGCAGACACCACCGCCACCTTCTTCGTGCGCGGCATCCTCTCGCCGTTCGCGCACGTGATGTTCACGAGCGTGACAGGATTCGCGCTCGGACTCGCCGCCCGTCGCGGCGCGCGGGCCGGTGCGGCGTTCGGTCCGTGGCTGCTCGGCATGGCGGGGGCGATCGTGCTCCACGCGTTCTGGAACGGCTCCGCGGTGTTCGGGGACTTCTTCGCTCTCTACCTGACGCTTCAGGTGCCGTTGTTCGCGCTGTTCATCCTCGGGCTCGTCGCGCTGCGCCGGGAGGAGGCCCGACTCACCCGCACACGGCTGGCCGAGTACGCCGCCGCGGGGTGGTTCACCGAGCAGGAGGTGGACATGCTCGCCACCGGGCGTGGCCGGAAGGCGGCGCTCGCGTGGGCGGGCTCGCTGCGCGGTGACCGCACCGAGCTGATGAAGGGGTTCATCGCAGATGCGACGGCGCTCGCCGCCGCACGCCAGCGGGCGATCAGCGGGCGCGACCCGCACGCGGTGCATGACGAGCACGCTCTTCTGGAGCGCACGACCGCGGCGCGCGCGGCGATGTTCGCGCCGTGATCGGCCCCTCGTGACGGACCCGCCTCACACAAGACTCAGCGCCCGGTGCCGCGGCAATGCCGGCGTGTCTCCCGAGCGCTGAGTTGGTCGTTGGCCTCAGCATGCACCCGGGCGGCAGAGGTGTCAAGAGCCGGTGTGGTCACCCTCACCGTGGGGGCGCGGGGGCATCCCTCGCCGCCGCGCGGGAAGAGGGCATTGGTCGAAACCGGGTCGAGAATCTCCTGCGTCGTCCGCAGGGACACGGGGTGGCGCACGAGGGCCGTCGACGTGTTTGGATGGAGTCATGACTGCAGACCGCACCAAGCCCGAGATCGACGCGCCTCAGGGGCCGGCACCCGCGGAGCTCGTCGTCCGCGACATCATCGTCGGGGACGGCGCCGAGGCCAAGGCCGGCGACACCGTCACCGTCCATTACGTCGGGGTCGAGTACGAGACCGGTGAGGAGTTCGACTCGTCGTGGAACCGCGGCGAGACGATCCAGTTCCCGTTGCGCGGACTCATCCAAGGCTGGCAGGACGGTATCCCGGGCATGAAGGCCGGTGGTCGTCGCGAGCTGGTCATCCCGCCGCACCTGGCCTACGGTCCCGCGGGCGGCCACTTCCTGGGCGGCAAGACCCTCATCTTCGTGATCGACCTCGTGCAGGTCGGCTGAACACATCGTCGAGAACGGGGCGGGCGCGTGGCGTCCGCCCCGTTCTGCATCCTCGGAGATCTTCTTTGCATTCACGGGAATAGATAGCGGCGACCGGTGTGTTGACCTTCTCGAGCCGTCGAGGGGACGGCCTCACCGACGAAACGAAGGATGACGATGACCGACACCACCACGATCGAGGTTCCCGGCTACACGGCGGGGACCTGGGTACTCGACCCCTCCCACAGCGAAGTGACCTTCTCGGTACGCCACATGATGATCTCGAAGGTGCGCGGCTCCTTCGGCGTCAAGAGCGCGACCATCACCGCTCCTGCGAACCCCCTCGACGTGTCGCTGACCGCGTCGGTCGACGTCGCTTCGATCGACACCGGCGACGAGGGGCGTGACAACCACCTCCGGTCGGCGGACTTCTTCGACGTCGCGACCTTCCCGACGATCGACTTCGTCTCCACCGGTGTGCGCGCGGACGGCGGCGACTTCCTCGTCGACGGCGACCTGACCATCCGCGGGGTCACCAAGCCGGTGACCTTCGAGGTCGAGTTCGGCGGATTCGGCACCGACCCGTGGGGCGCCTACAAGGCCGGCGCGACCGCCAAGACGGTCATCGACCGCGAGGAATTCGGTCTGACGTGGAACGCGGCCCTCGAGACCGGCGGGGTGCTCGTCGGCAAGGACGTCACGATCACCCTCGACCTGCAGGGTGCGCTGCAGCAGGACTGACCGCCACGGGGCGATGCCGGTTCGCGTTCCGGTGTCGCCGCGGGGCGCGTGGCGCTGGTAGACTATTGCGGTTGCCGTTGGATCGGCCGCGGATAAAGAGAGCTCACGCATCAGGCGTCGGGCACCGCGCAACAAGCAGAGAGGGGATCACTTTATGGCACTGG
>NZTV01000072.1 GCA_002703245.1 Microbacterium sp. | reverse complement strand
GAGTATCTGGGTCAGAGCTGCTCGCTGGGCTGCGGTGAGGACCATGGTGGGCACGTTAGCAACGAGGATGTGCACCCACCGAAAACGATCGATTTCGGTGGGCTGATGGAAGTTGCCTACCGCAAATGCGACACGCCGAGGCTCGACGCGCCGTAACCCCCTGCCGAAACCCAAACGCACCGAAACGGGTGGTGTACCGTTTGCGGCTGAAGATCTGTCCATGAACCGCGTGGGGTCAAGGCGTGGGGTTTTCACCGTCCGGACGACGTCGTTCGAGGGTCAGCCGGACTATCTGACTCATCTGTCCCAGCTTCTCCTCCGCTGCCCGGATGCTGATCTCGATTCCCTCGAGTTCGCCGAGCCACCCCATGCGCTTGGCCTCCGCGCGTCGCTCGTGCAGATTCGCGAGGATGGTCTCGAGGCGGTGACGTTGCGCCGGGTCGGGGCGGAGCATCGGGCAGCGGATGCACGCGTGCTCATGAATACAGGGGGTTCCGTAGCCGCGTGAGCAGGATCCGAGTTCGACCTTGCGCTTGGAGAAGTGCGCGTGGAACTCCTCGAGCTCAGTCGGCGATGGGTCGCGGTAGTCCTCCGCTGGCCTCAGCGACCGGCGGCGATCGACGAACTGCCGGAAATGCCGGGCAACATCTTCGTCGAAGACCGCCGCGTAGCCCTGGGTGGTGGAGATGTTCAAGTGCCCCATCACCTTGGCGAGGATGTGCACGGGGAGCCCGGATCGCAGCGCGTCCGTCGCAAACAGTCGCCTGAAATCGTGCGCAGTCAGACGAGTCTCAGGGCTGTCGAGGCCCGCCGCTCGCACGGCGTATGCGACGAAGTTCTTGAATGCCGCAGGGGAGAACACCCGCCGTATATCGCCGTCTTTCCACTGAAACAGAAATGGCAACGGTGGGGAGAACTCTCGCTCGAGCGAGTCGTAGCGGATCACAAGCGGGACCTGACGTTCATCGCCGCGCGCTCTTTGCCTGAGGCGAGCGAGAACGTGTGCGAGTTCGGGTGAAACGAGGAGCACGCGTTCTCGATCGGATTTCGACGGGACAACCTGTAGCAAGAGCATCTTCTCACCTGTCGATGCTTCGTAGGTGAACAAGGCGGTTGCCGTGAGCTCCGAGACTTCTTCCTGCCGCATGCCGGTCTCGTGCATGACATGGACGATCGCCCAGGACCAGAATGCTCGCTCCGCGATCCGTGCCTGGAGGATGCGGGTGTCGGTCGCGAGATCCAGAATCGGAACTGCCGTCATGGACACCCCGGGACCCGCACCCGTTTCACGAAGGTACGCTCGTCCAGCCCATTCGAATCGCTCTCCGAGAGGGGCCGCGGTCGCCGCGAGCAGAAGTGACTCCTGATGCTCGAGGTCTGCGTCGATGGCAGCCAGGAGCTTCGGGACGCTAGGGGCGATCTTGCGGACGCGCTGGTGGTGAGCTGCGATCACTCGCCGTCTATGCTTCTGGTGGCCTGCGGTGTCGATCTGAGTCACGATGCTCGCGGTCGACCAGGTCGCCCAGTAGGCGTCATGGGTAGCCCACACCGCGATGTCGAGGTACATCGCGCGCACTGCGAACAGGGTGCGGTAGCGGTTTTTCAGGCGTCCGACCGATTCGGTTTTCCACCACTCTGCGATGTCTGGCGCGATGCGCAGGTCGGCTTGCTCGGGATTGCGCGAGCGGATCTCCATCCAGAAGTTCCGGAGCAGCTCGGTCGACATCGCCTGCAGAGTGGGGTAGTCCACGCCTGGTGCTCGAGACTTGAGGTAACGTGCGAACATCTCTGCGACGGCGGGCGGCTCGATCTTGTTCCTCGCGACCATCGCCGCGGCGTCCGGCCTCGGCGGCTTCGCGAGCTGCCGAAGAGGCGGCAGGGCCAGCGGAACAATGCCGAGCTGTTTCAGGATCTCGAGTGCGTCTGCGAGCCCGCGGCGGATGGGTTTGCGGGCAACCGCGGCGAAAGCCACGACGTCGTCCGCCGTGATCTCTCTCAGATGTTTGCCCGTCGCCGCCTGGAGGATGAGGACCGCTCGCAACGTGTCTCGTGCAGCATCCGTGGGGAAACCTTCGAGCGACCATGGCGAGAAGCCGTTGAGGCGGATGCGACCTACCCGGTTCAGGAACTCTGCACTCGGTCGAAGTGCGTCGAGGCGAATGAAGATCGACACCGCTACGCCTGGACTCGTGCGGAGCTCGCGAGCGACATCGTTGAGGCCGGGGAAGGCGTCGTACCAGGTCAAGCTCGGCATGTCCTCGACCCCGCTGGCGTCCCAGCGCCGTTGCCAAGTCTCGCCGGGGAAGGTCATCAGCGTATCGATGAAGATCTGAACGATCGGGCGATAGTCGCTCCGGATTCCATCGTCGTACGGCGTGTGAGGAATCGCGGCGTTGAGGAACACGCCGGGGCGTGATCGTCCTCGGGACGGCTGTCGATGTCGACGGAGTTGCGGCGCTGTAAGCGGCGCTTCGATCGGGTCTTCCGTCTCGATGAGGTCTTTCACCATGATGCGTCCCCCAGAAGTTCGTCAAGATCGGAGCTGTCGTAGGTCAACCCCGGAGCCTCCGGCGTGGGCTTAGGCTCTGACCGCGCCAGAAGGTGCTGAGCGACGCGCTCGATGATGTCGTCGTCATGCTGTTGGAGGTACTCCTGGGTCGTGGACAGATGCAGGTGGCCGAGAATGCGTTGGATGTCGCTGAGTGTCAGAGCGGGGTCGTTGGACATCCGCACCGCTGCAGTGTGCCGAAGGCCGTGAAGGCGCAACTTCGCATCTATCTCGAGGCCGACCCTGTTGAACATCGCTCTGGCAGCGTCATACCCGAACGGCCGATACGGGCGTCGATTCGTCCACCACACCGGGTTGCCCTTCGCGAGTAAATCGGGCGGCAGCGACTCTTGGTACAGCCGCAGCCACAGGAACGCGTTGGACGAGGCTGGCAGCGCCTGCTTTGCGCGAGAGCCCTTCCGCTCAACAGTGATGCGCTGGGACCCCGGGTCGACGTCTTCGAGAGTCATGCCGAGCAGCTCTGAAGGGCGGGCGGCGCTGGAGAGGTAGAACTCGACGAGCGCGCGATCCCGCGCATTGTTGATGGTTTGAAGGATCTCGGCGACGCGCGACTCCACGATCAGTCGAGGCGCCGTCTTCGGGACCTTCTGACGAAAGTCGGCCCGACGGTCACGTCGGAACGCCAGTTCAGGGTTGTGGTGAGCGTTCAGCCGCTGGCCGCTCTGGGCACGGCGCGCAGGTACGGGATTGATGATCGGACCGCGCTGTTGCGCAAGCTGATAGTCGTAGAAGGCCGAGATCACGGCGAGGTTGTGATTCAGCGTCTGAGGCGAGAGCGGCCGAGCGCTCAGAGCCGAAGGTTGGCGACAGGCGAGCACGAAGTCGCGCACTGTTTCACGTGCTGCACGTTCCCAGTTCTCGCGCTCAAGTGCGAGATGACGAAACCATCTCAACAGCCCGTACGCGTACGACCGGCAGCTCGATTCAGCGTTCCCACGTGCCCAGAAGTCGAGCATGAAGTCCGAGACTGCCGCGATGACCTCGCCATCACCATCGATGACAGCCCAGAAGGGAGGGTCATCGAGGGCCAGCACGGCGCCGACGCGAGTTCGCTTCTCCATCTGATCGAGCATCGCACCGAGGACCGACAGGAGAGCGGCTTAGTTCGGTATACACACCTTCTCCATCCGCGCGTTGATGATCGGCGCCCCGGCAGGGCGACTGGGAGGCTTCGGCCAATCCCAGCGGGCCAGCGCGACCTCCCGGTTCACGGTGCCGTCCTCGCCCGCCCACTCCCGAACGATCGGAGCGTCCGACGTGGGCGCGACCGAATATGACGGTCGCCAGTCCTGTGCGCGACCGCCCTCAGCGACAAACTGCTCGATCAGCTCGTTCGTCTTGTCGGCGGAGAGAAGTATTCGCAGAGGCACTATTCGCGACGTTCTGTCGAATGGCGTCACGGTGCGGACCAGGATGCGTATCCACGATGCCGAAAACCCAGCCAGAAGGTTTCCGCGAGTCCAGATTTCGGCAGGACCTGGGGGCCGAGCGCTTCGGTCGCTCGGCCCCCTCCGCTCTCCACCGGCCGAGAGGCGGGTGATCTCGCTCTGATCGACGACGCGCACGCCGCCGGCATCGGTGATGATCATGGGACGCGCGGTGCCGTGAAATCGCAGCTGAAAGCTGTTGTTTGGGAATAGTCCCATACCCATTGAGTTGCATACCCCCAGGGGGTATCTTGTGAGTATGAACGGCTACACCGACAACAAGGCAGATCTGCGTAAGCGATTAAGTCGTGTCGAAGGTCAGGTGCGAGGTATCTCTCGGATGGTCGATGAGGACAAGTACTGCATCGACATCCTGACGCAGGTCGCTGCGGCCACGAAGGCGCTCGAGACCGTGGCGTTGTCGCTCCTCAGCGACCACCTGAGCCACTGCGTCGCTCAGGCAAGCGCTGAGGGTGGCGAGGTCGCGGCGGAGAAGGTCCGCGAAGCAAACGACGCCATCGCTCGCCTGGTCCGTTCATAACCACCCGTCTAACTATCTGGAGAAACCACCATGACTGACCGCATCGAACTCGAACTGAAGGACGCAAACGCTAGTTGCGCATGCTGCGCCGCCCCATCGAATACGGAGACATCTGCGCCTGTTGATGCCGCGGTGACGGCGGACGTGCTCGTCGACGGGATGACGTGCTCGCATTGTGTGTCGAGCGTCAGTGAGGAACTGAGCGCCCTAGACGGCGTCGCATCCATCACTGTCGACCTCAACACCGGGGGCTCTTCCCGAGTGACGATACACAGCGCAGCCCCTGTCGATCCTGCGGCCGTGAGGACTGCGGTCGAAGAGGCCGGCTACAGCCTCGCGACCAGCCAAGCCTGACCCACTATCCGTCCGCGCCCGGCTGACCCGGGCGCATCCGAGCAAGGGTTTCCGATGAGCCAGCACGACGAACACAACCACCACACCGCACACGAGAATCATGGCACCGCGCCGACGGCGCAGCACGACCACACGGCAATGAGCCACCACCTCGACGCTCCCCAAGAACACGCCGGCCACGGCGGCCACGGCGGCCACGGCGATCATGTCGGCCAGTTCCGACGGTTGTTCTGGATCATGCTGGTCCTCGCGGTCCCGGTGGTCGGGTTCTCGATGATGTTCTCGACGATCCTCGGCTACCCGTTGCCCGATGTCGCATGGGTCGGGTGGGTGTCCCCGGTTCTCGGTACTGTCATGTATGTGTGGGGTGGGGCGCCATTCCTCACCGGGGCGGTGAGCGAACTGCGGGCACGCAAGCCGGGGATGATGCTGCTGATCGCTCTGGCAATCTCGGTCGCGTTCCTCGCGTCATGGGGCGCGAGTCTGGGCCTGCTGCACCACGAGCTGGACTTCTGGTGGGAGCTGGCGCTACTGATCGTGATCATGCTGCTCGGTCACTGGATCGAGATGCGCTCTCTCGCGCAGACGACCTCGGCACTGGATTCCCTCGCCGCTCTGCTGCCCGACGAGGCGGAGAAGGTGGAGGGCGACACGACGATCACTGTCGCGCCTGCTGACCTGCTGGTGGGGGATGTCGTTGTGGTGCGCCCCGGCGGGCGTGTCCCTGCGGACGGGCGGATCGTGCAGGGCTCGGCCAGCATGGACGAGTCGATGATCACCGGAGAATCCCGGCCCGTGCGCCGCAGCGACGGCGATCAGGTCATCGCCGGCACGGTCGCCACCGATTCCGGTGTGCGGGTGGAGATCACCGCGATCGGCGAGGACACTGCTCTCGCGGGCATCCAGAAGCTGGTGACCGAGGCGCAGAGCTCGTCGTCTCGGGCGCAACGGCTCGCCGATAAAGCTGCAGGGTGGTTGTTCTGGTTCGCGCTCGGCGCTGCCGCGATCACCGCGATCGTCTGGACAGTCGTTGGCATGCCCGACGCCGCGGTGATCCGCACGATCACCGTGCTGGTGATCGCCTGCCCGCATGCTCTGGGCTTGGCGATCCCGCTCGTCGTGTCGATCGCGACGGAGCGGGCGGCTCGTGGGGGCGTTCTGATCAAGGATCGTCTCGCGCTGGAGAGCATGCGCACCGTCGATACCGTCCTGTTCGACAAGACCGGCACGCTCACCAAGGGCACCCCCGCCGTCACCGCGATCGACCCCGTCTCCGGCACCGATTCCGACCAGCTGCTGGCCTGGGCCGCAGCGGCGGAAGCCGACTCCGAGCACCCGCTTGCTCGCGCGATAGTGAACGCGGCGAAGGAGAAGAACCTCGCCGTTCCTTCCTCGTCGGACTTCGAGTCGTCCCCGGCGGTCGGGGTGCGTGCGCGTGTCGATGGACACGTCGTGCAGGTGGGCGGTCCGTACATGCTCGAGCAAGAAGACGCCCGCGAGTTGCCGGTTGCCGATGAGTGGCGTAATGAGGGTGCGATCATCCTCCACGTCCTCATCGACGGCAAGGTTGCGGGCGCGCTGCGCTTGGCGGATGAGATCCGCTCGGAGTCGCGTCACGCAGTCGACGCCCTCCATGAGCGCGGTGTGCAGGTCGTCATGATCACCGGTGACGCCGATGCGGTGGCCGCCTCCGTGGCGGGCGAGCTCGGGATCGACCGGTACTTCGCCGGGGTGAGACCGGAGGACAAGGCCTCCAAGGTGAAGGAACTGCAAGGCGAAGGCCGCAAGGTCGCGATGGTCGGAGACGGTGTCAACGATGCCCCCGCGCTCGCGCAAGCAGACGTCGGTATCGCCATCGGCGCGGGGACGGATGTCGCGATCGCCTCCGCGGGGGTCATCCTCGCCAGCGACGACCCCCGGTCGGTGCTGGCGATAATCGAGTTGTCACGGGCCAGCTACCGGAAGATGAAGCAGAACCTCTGGTGGGCCGCCGGCTACAACCTGCTCTCCGTCCCGCTCGCGGCCGGAGTTCTCGCCCCCATCGGGTTCGTGCTCCCGATGTCCGTGGGCGCCGTTCTGATGTCCCTGTCGACCATCGTCGTCGCGCTCAACGCGCAGTTACTGCGCCGGCTGGATCTGCGCCCGGACGCAGTGGCCAGCGAGTAACCAGAGACAGTCAGGGCGACGGACGTAGGCTGGAAGGAACGGGAGGTGGTATGTCGCTGATCAGCGTCGCGCAACGGGTGCGGGGACACCGAAGACTTAGGTGACACAGAGGGCTGTACCGTCACTTCGCCGGGCATTGACGTTCGGCGGCCTCCTCGAATTCAGGAACCGCCCTTGACTCGGCTGCTTCTCGCGTTTTGGCAACACCATTCTCTTCAATGTCTTCGATCAGCCAGTCCATCTCGAGAATCTCCCTCCGCTGAGCCTCGCTGATCTCGACTGCAAGATCGCATACCCGCACATCCTGGTTCTGGAAGCGTTCGGCGCGGGTGATTGCGAGCGAGTGATGAGGGATCATCGCGCGCATGAACGCGGTGTCGTTGACGGTGATCTGGCTGCGGTCGAGCGCGATTCCGCCTCCGATGAGGACCACGCTTGCGACGATCACGGCAATGTTGGCCTTCCAGCTCTTGTACATGCCGAGCATCCAACCGAGCATTATGAGCCCCACGGTGCCGCCCATGGTGAGCGTCATGAACACGCGGCTCTGGCTGAAGCGCACGTGGCCCCACTCCCAGGAGCCGGTGAACATGACAAAGTACATCACCACCATCGCGGTCAGGATCATGGCGGCAAAGCGCAGGTACATCTTCATCGACTGGTGCCCCTGCTTCTGTGCACCGGGACCCCGCTCGGCGTCTTCGTGTTCGCCCATGGACATTTCGCCTCCGGGCCTTGACCCTCGATCGTGGACACGGTGTCGTTTCGGTTATGCCGCTTCCGCGAGGGTAGCGGACGTGGTCGCCGCGTAGGCGGTTTCGTAGGTG